>NZ_JAVREO010000012.1:0-243397 GCF_031845445.1 Streptomyces chisholmiae
TGGAGGATGTCGGGGCCCACACGGCCCACACGGCCCGCGTTCTCGCGGCAAGCGTCGCCGCGGCGGTGCGTATCGCGTTGGAAGGCTGGCTTCGGCCAACGTCGGGAAGCGCGGAGGCCCCCGGGAGCCTCACCAGGGCGGTGGCGACTGCCCCGGCGCTCCGGTCGAGGACGCGGGCTATCTCGGTGGCGGTGAACTCGGCGTCCGGGTGGGCGGTCAGGTGGGCCGTGACCAGGTCTCGAAGTTGTCCCTGAGCCAGCCGTTTCCTGGCTCTGGGCGGGTCGGTCGTTCCGTCCTGGGTCGGTAGCCGGTCAGGGTGGGGGCGCCAGCGGTCCGCTTCGTGGTGGCCGCCGTCGCGGGTTCCTCGGGTGCGGGTCGCGATGCCGTGCTGTTCGAGCAGGACGAGCGCCTTGCCGGTGGTGGTGCGGGGCAGGCCGGCGGCGAGGGCGAGTTCGGCGGTGGTGGCGCCGTGGTGGCTGGCGAGCGCCTGCCAGACCTTGGTGAGGACGTGGGGGTGCTGGTCCTGGGCGGTGGAGGGGTGAGGGCGTCGGGTGGGGTCGTTGTTCCCGGGCATGGTGGGGCCTCCTGGGTGCGACGGAAGTGGCCGGTCAGCCGCGTCGGATGGTGAGGTGGGGGCGGAGGGCGGGGTCGATGTCGTTGGCGTAGCGCGGGACGGGTTCCGGGTTCAGCACGGCGTCGCAGAAGGTCTTGATGACGTGGGCCGGGGTGGTGGCGGAGAAGCCGGCCCGCCACAGGACCCGGCCGGGCCGGACCCTGGCGTGCACGTCCCAGCCCGCGACGGTGCGCAGGTCGTGCAGCGTTGCCCAGGCGGGAGGGGGTTGGTAGCGGGCTGCGAGCTGCCCGGCGGGGTTGGTGTAGGTGATGGCCCCTCCGGCGACGTCGAGCGTCCAGTCGGCGTCGATGAGGCCTTCGGTGATGAAGGTGACCGAGTCCATCGGTTGGTGTGCCGGTTGCGGGGTGAGGAGTGGTTCGACGAAGTCGGCGACTATCTCGGGTGGGCAGGCGGTGGTGATCACGGCCTGCCAGGTGGCGGCCTCGGGGACGCGGCGGCGTTCCCAGATGTGCCAGGCCGGGCGGGTCTCGCCGCTGGTGGCGTCCTGGCAGAGCCGGGGGTGGGAGACGCAGTAGCGGTGGTCCGGGGAGTAGTGGTGGGCTACGCCGGTGTCGTCGTTGAAGGTGTTCCAGTCGGCGTTCTTCAGCAGGTCCGGCACCAGGCTGGTGTCGTCGACGCCGGCCAGGTAGCGGGGGGTGACAAGGTAGTCGTCGTTCCGTTCACGCATGGCGCTGTTCCTTGTGGGGTGGGGGTGGGGGGCGCGTTGGCGGTCAGGAGTGCCGCGTGACGGGCCGGTGGGTGGTGAGGGCCTGGGTGAAGGCGCGGAGGAGGGCGGTTGGGGTGGCTTCGTGGAAGGCGGCCGTCCAGAGGGGGTTGGACAGGTCCTGCGGGCGGGAGGTGGTGATGCGCCACGCGTCTCGGGGTGGGACGAGGGCGCCGTCGGCCGGGTACTCGATTTCCACCAGGCCGTCTGGGGAGAGGGCGCGCTGGGCGCGGCCCGGTTGGGCGAGGTGCCAGCGGGCGGCACGGAGGGTCTGCCAGATGTCGGTGTGTTCGGTGCCGGCGCTGGCGTCGTGGCAGGCGTCGTGGCGGAGCGCGTTCGTGACGGCGGCCACGAGTTCGGTCGGGGTGTCGCTGGTGAAGTGGGCGCTCCACGGACCTCCCCACGGTGCTCCCGAGCAGGCTCGGGCGTCGAGGTGCCAGGCGCGGGTCGTGCCGGCGAGGTAGGCGACGCGCAGGCTGCCTCGGCCGCCGATGGCGTAGGTGTTGCCCAACTCGTCTTCGTAGTGGTGCCAGTTGGCGTGGACGAGCGGGGCGAAGACCGCCTCGACGCGGTTGTCGCCACCGGCGACACGGCTGGGGCTGGGGCTGGGGCTGGGCGCCACGTCACCGGCTGGGTGGATGTGGTGGGCGTCGCGGAGGTGGGAATGAGGAATCACGGTGATCTCCTGCCGGTTATCCCCCCTTTCCCCCCTGCCCTATTTTACCGGGCTATCAATAATCTAACCCGGTTCCTGACAGGCCGCCAGTTGAACTGGGGATTTAGAGTAGCTGAATTCTCTTATTTTTGCCTAAAGTTGGAACACGCCTCCCATAGCACGGCTCCGTAAGCGAGAAGTTGACAGGGCGCCAGAAATAAGGGTGAGCGGAGAGGAAAGGTAGACCAGAAATGATCGGCGATAACCGAAGAGGAGATGGTCGCACGCGCGGGACCGGGGCCGTAAGGGAACGGGACACGGTGCAGCCGGGTGAGCCGGTGCCGGCGTCGATGTGTCTGTGGGATCTGTGGTGATCTTCAGTCGGGGCTGACCTGGGATCGCCGAATCGGCCGCTGAGCTGGCCTTTCACCGGGCCAGGGGTGATCCCTTCTCAGTGGGATCAGGGGCGGGACCCCCGATGGGACCGGGGAAAGGATCAGGGACGGGCGAAGCGGGTGAACGCCCGGTACGGAGCGATGAAGTGGCCTCTGGCGCCGGGCTGTGGGCAGTCGCAGTCCCTGCGCAGCAATGGGTCGGTGACAGCCTTCCCCGGCACTTTCCTCGCCCTGGCCGGGGTCGACCCGAAGCAATCTATGCTTCCAACGCCCCGTCAACACCGAGCGAGTACCGCCGTGCCCGCCCTCTCCATGGCTCCGTCCCGCCGATCCGGGGGCTGCGCGGACGGCCCCGTCGCACCGGTTCCGGACTCGGCACGGTGCGCTGGGGCGTTGAGCGCGCATTCGTCTGGTTGCACCAGTTCAAGCGCCTGCGTACCCGCTACGAGCGACGCGCCGACCTCCGCCACGGCCTCCTGGAACGCGACTGTGGCATCGTCTGCCTCCGACGACTCCGAACGGCGTCTTGAAGCGCTCAGTGAGCCGGTGTCAGTGGGGCCGCATAG
The DNA here is from genome assembly GCF_031845445.1 of Streptomyces chisholmiae. Lineage (NCBI taxonomy): Bacteria > Bacillati > Actinomycetota > Actinomycetes > Kitasatosporales > Streptomycetaceae > Streptomyces > Streptomyces chisholmiae. Next base: position 2,954 of record NZ_JAVREO010000012.1, read on the forward strand.
GGTCCGGCCCATGGCTGACACTGAACTAACGACGCTGCTCGGCGTCCTGGACAGCAAGCGGAAGCACGTCCTGGGCATCCTGGATGGCCTGGACGAGGAGGCGCTGCGGCGCCCGGTTCTCCCGTCCGGCTGGACATGCCTCGGGCTGGTGCACCATCTCGCCCTGGATGACGAGAAGTTCTGGTTCCGCGCGGTTGCCGCCGGGGAGCAGGCAGCGATTGAAGAGATCCTCGGGTCCGGGGAGAACGCGTGGCAGCCCGCCCCGGAGAAGACCGCCGAGGAGGTCTTCGCTCTCTACCGCAAGGAAGGGGAGCTCGCCGACACCTTCCTCGCCGGTGCGGACCTGGAGGCGGCCCCGAGCTGGTGGCCGGACTTCTTCGGTGACTGGCGCTACGACAACCTGCGCGAGGTCATCCTGCATGTGATCACCGAGACCGCCACCCACGCCGGCCACTTGGACGCCGTGCGCGAACTCATAGACGGCAGGCAGAGGTTGGTTCTCCCTTGACGGGCAAGCCACTCCGCTGTGCCCACCAAGATCGTCGAACGCGAGGGCCGGAGCGCGACTCATTCTGAAATGATCAGTAAGCACGGGCGCCCTCCGGCCGGCAGCCTCCCTGACGTGGATGTGGCAGCTCGGTTCCCTGCCGTCGGCGACGGTCACCCGACCTGCGGGGCCGCGAGGATAACGACTCGATCGGCCCCGACGTCGAAGCCGAGCCCCGGATGGCCATGGTCGCCCTCCGGGTCCATCAGCACCGGCTTGCCCAATCGCCGCCCGATCTCCCCAAGGAAGCCGCAGAGCACATCAAGTCGCTCCTGCCCCTGCAACTCCCGCAGGTCGACGTCGAAGTCGATTTCATCGGCGGCATGAAAACGGAAGATCGCCAACATCTCGGCAGTCGGCCGGACGCGCAGCTCCGGACACGCGGCATCAGTCGGTCGGGCCAGCACGGCCTCCGCCCGAGGCATGGGAAGCACCGTCTCTCCCTCGGAGTACTGGTGGCGCCAGCCCTTCTCCACGACAAGATCAAGGACCGCCTGCCAGTCCTCCACCGTGGCCTCCGGGACACGCAGGTCCGGCAGCGACCCCACCAGGTCCGGGTCGAGGAAACACTTCACGTCATCCCACAGCAGATCAGCCACCCCGCCATGCTGCAGTTGTTCGACGCAACGCACGCACGTTTCCCTCGACCAAACGGATGGGGTCTCCGGCCGCGACGCTCGGGCCGCGTGAGCGGCGTGTGGCGCGCCGCGTCCAAGCGAAGCCGGTCACCGGCTGTCCCGGCCAAGGACGCCTCGGGCCGTGGACCGGTCCGGCGCTGCCCGTGCCGGGCACCGAGGCCGCGATGGAGAAGAACAGGGTCGGGACCCTGCGCCGGCACCATCACCGTGGTCCGCACCGACTCCTACCGCCTCGCCAGCGCCAGAGCCCGGGCCGAAGAGCCCGCCGGGGCCGGCTGACGACCGTGGCTTCCCACCCGGCGGCTCGCGGACAACGGGCCGTGCTGTGCGCAGGGCGGGCGGGGAAGGCCCTGCCCGGTCAGCGAAGGCTCTGGTGCCAGGGGTGTTCGCCGTACGCCTCGGCGATGGCCCTCGCCAGCCACCGCCGCTGCCCCGCGTCGAGGGAGGGCAGGGTGGCCCGGAAGTCCTGCTCGTCCTTCGGCCGGGGCCGGTGGGCCTTGTAGAAGAGCTGCACCTCTGGGACCAGGTAGGGCGTGCCTTCCGGCGAGAGCTTGCCCAGCCGGCCGATCGGCCGCCGGACCCGGGCACATCGTCTGGAGATCCAGTCCTGGCCCTCCGCCTCGTCGAGCATGATCTGGATCTGCCAGGGAGCTGATGGGCCGGGCCGGCACCAGATGTCGTGGACGTCGGTGGGCAGGGTCTCTCCGGGCCGCCACGGCCGGAGAGTCCCCGGCGGGTCTGCGGCCCACCACTCCCAGGTCGGCAGCAGCCGCTGAACGCTCCGTTGGTCGCGCCGGAGCAACAGGACGTCGATGTCGCTGTGCTCTCGGAAGGAGTCACCCACCGCGAGCTCGATGGCGTGACCCCCGGCAATCCACCAGGGGGTGTCGGCCGAGGAGAAAAGCGCCGTCACTTCGTCCGGGGCTGCGGGCTCCCACGGCCCCCACGGTGTCTCGGTGCGCGTCACTCAGCGAGGGTAATGCCCTTCACGATCTCCCACGGAACGCGGTCAGCGCCCACGTTCGGGCAGCGCCGGTTCGGCGCGTCCCGTTTCCTTCGGTACGGGGCCCCGTGCCGAGGGGGCGCCGTGCAGGGGGCCGGTCAGCTCCGGTATCGCTGGGCGACGGCCGAGAAGGCGGCCTTGGGTTCCCATTCCATATCGGGGTAGGTCTGTCCCCGTCGCCCTTCGAGGAGTCTGACGATGCCCAGGCCGGCCCGGTCCAGGTCGTCCCTGGGGTCGCCGTCCGGGCGGTGCGGGTAGCCGGGCAGGGCGAACAGGAACACGAACGCGCTGTCCACGCCCTCGGTCTCGAAGATCTCCAGTAGTTCACTCAGATACGCGGCCTGGCCGGCCTCGTCACGCTCGTATATGCCGTTCAGCCGCACGGGGGCCTTGGTCTGTGGGTCGTGTTCGACGACGTCCAGCACCCGTCCGCCACGGTCTCCCGCGCCGCGGTAGGCGGCGGTGCCGAACCCGGTGATGGCGAGCGGCTTCGGGCCTTGGGCCAGTGTCCGCACCGCGTCCCGGAACCGGTCCGCGACCTCGGCGGAGCGGATCAGCTCGTACGTCACGAAGTCGAAGGGAGTCCAGTCGACCTGCTCGAACTGGATGGACGCGTAGGTCAGTTGGCCGTGGAAGCGCTCGCGGATCGTGGCCACGGCGTCGCGAAGGAAGGTGTTGATGCGCACGCCGAGTTCGCGCATCGTCTCGGCCAGCCGCTCGGGTTGGCTCATCAGTTCCGCGACCCGTTCCTCGGGGCTTTCTCCGGGCAGGAACCCGAGGTTCATGACGCTCAGCTCGACTCCCGCGACGAACACGACCGTGCCTCCGCGCTGTCGGAGCCGTTCGGCTCGTTCGGCGCAGTCGCGGAAGAGCGTGAGGATCTGCCGCTGGTCCAGCTCCAGCGGATAGGGCGAGAACCAGACCTCCAGGCCGAGTTCTGCGGCGGCGGTGGCGGCCAGTTCCAGTCGGTCCGGGTCGCCGCCGATGATCTGGACCGCGTTGCAGTGCAGGTCGTCGCGGATGATGGCGAGTTCGCGCCGGACCACCGCGGGGTCGAAGTCTTCACGGGATGTCTGGCCGTGCGTGACAAATCCGGTGTCGTAGGTCATTCCTCTTGCTCGCATGGTGGCGTCCTGTCTTTCGAGGTGTGGGGCTGGCCTGGTCATCCGTAGGGGTCGCCAGGTCCCTGGGTGCTTCGGGGTGGCTGGCGGGTGCGCGCCCGTGCGACGGCTTCAGCCAACGCGGGCGTCCGGAGTCCAGGGGCTCCGGCAGGCCCGGGCCCGCGCCCGCCGACGCTCGACGTCTTGTGAGCGGTGCGGGGTGGCGCCGTCGGAGCGCACCCGTCGTTTCCGTCGGTCTCGGTCGGGTCGAGACTGACAGGAAACTTGCGTGCACGCAAGTTTGCGTACGCGCAGCTCTGCGTGGGACGCTGGCGCCGTGACGACACCACCACCGGGGCTGCGGGAGCGGAAGAAACAGGCCACGCGCGAGGCGCTACGCGAGGCGGCCCTGCGCCTGGCCGTGGAACGCGGACCGGACCAGGTGCGGGTTGAGGACATCGCCGAGGCGGCCGGCGTCTCGCCGCGCACCTACAACAACTACTTCGCCAGCCGCGAGCAGGCGATCGTCTCCGCTGTCACGGCGGATCGGGAGGCGCGGATCGCGGCGGCGGTCGCGGCCCGTCCGGCGGGAGTGCGCCTGGCTGACGCGGTCACCGAAGCCGTGGTCGAGCAGTACACGGACACCGGTGAGCACGCCCAGGAGGCGCTGCTGCTGATCACCAGCCGGGTCGCGCTGCGCGACGCCTACCTCGACACCACCGCCGGCATCGCGCCCCCTCTCACGGCGGTGATCGCCGAGCGTCTGGAGGATGTCGGGGCCCACACGGCCCACACGGCCCGCGTTCTCGCGGCAAGCGTCGCCGCGGCGGTGCGTATCGCGTTGGAAGGCTGGCTTCGGCCAACGTCGGGAAGCGCGGAGGCCCCCGGGAGTATCGGCGCCGGAGGGCTGGTCGTGCCCTCCGGCTCGCTGCCCGACCAACTCCGCTCGGCCCTGGCCCCGCTCGGGCCGGCGTTCGACGCCGCCGAGCGGCGCACCCAGCCGCGGGATGCGTCCGACTGACACGGAAGACACCTGGACAACGGCCCCCACGTCGTCATCGCCGTGCACGACACGGCGTGTGCGGGGCCGGAGTGCCGGCTTCGACCTGGCCGAGGGTCTCCTCGAAGGTCCGGGGGCAGGAGGTCAGGGGCGGGCGGGGCGGCGTGGCGGTGGGGGCGTGGTCGGTCGGCGGGCCGGTGGTGGGGGCTGTCTCGTCGGGGGTGCGAGGAGGGCGCGAGTCTTCTCGCTGGGGTGGAGGTGTTCGAGAGCCAGATCATCCCCGGACTCCTACAAACCGAGGACTACGCCACGCGCAATGCTGGCAGCAGTGCGGCCAGACAACCTGGAAGACCTGGTCGCCGCCCGGGTCTCCCGGCAGGACGTCTTCGAACGGAACAACCCGCCCCGCACCTGGTTCGTGATCGACGAGAACGTGCTACTCCGCCCGCCCGGGTGGGCGGGGGTGCTGGCCTCGGCCGGTCTCAGTGCGGCGTAGAGCTGGCAGGCCCTTCAATGGAGCCGCCCGGGTGGGCGGGGGTGCTGGTCGCCGAGCAGGTCGTCCTCAGCCACAAGACCATCCACCTTCCCGGGTGGGCGGGGGTGCTGGCGGGTCCATGGCGGCGATGTAGTCGGCGACCGGAGGCCTTCAATGGGGCCGCCCGGGTGGGCGGGGGTGCTGGGGGATTCCGGGCGGATGTCGCGGAGAGCGCAGCGGACCATCAATGGGGCCGCCCGGGTGGGCGGGGGTGCTGGGGCTGTTGAGCTGGTGGTTTGTGGTTCTGCTTGGTTCGCGGGGCGGAATCGCCAGGGGCAAAGCAGGACTCACCGGACATTCTGCTTCGGTGCGGTCCGGGGTTTCCCGGTGTGCTTGGGGTTCCGAAGTGGTCCTGACTGAGGTCATGGGGTGGGGGTGAAGGTGCCGAGGCCGAAGTGGGAGTGGCGGCCGAGGGTGAGGGGGCCGGTGATGGGGTGGGGGAAGGTGAGTTGGATGCCGTAGGCGGTGCGGGCGGTGGCGAGGGTTTCCTTCTTGGATCGGCGGTGGCGGGTGTGTCGGGACCAGGGGCCGGGGGTGAGGGTGATGTCGGTGGGTTCGGGGAGGTCGCGGTGGGCGAGTTCGCGGGTGATCTCGGCGGTGAGGTAGGCGTGGAGTTCCTGCTTTTTCTTTCGGTGGCGTGGGGGGATGAAGGGCGTGGTGGTGGTCCAGCGAGCGGCGGGGGTGGTCCAGGCCCTGGGGAGGGTGGCTTCGGCTGGGCCGTAGGCGGTGACGCGAAGGTGGAGGTTGTGGGGGCCGGGAATGTCCTGGGGGACGCCGATGGTTCGAGTGCGGGCGGTTTCGTGGATGGCGTGGAGTTCCTCGTCGCTGAGGCCGGCTGGTGCCCAGAGGACGATGTCGTCGATGTGGCGGCCGTTGGTGCTGTAGGGGATGAAGTGGGTGTGCTGGTGGCCTCGCATAGGGGTTTGGTCGGCGTTCTTGCCGGCCAGGACGCTGGCTTGTTGCAGGCGGTCTGGGTGACCGGTGGTGAGTTGCTTGATGCAGGCGGCTCTCAGGGCGTCGGTGAGGGTGAGGGCCTGGGTGAGGGGTGGGCGGATGCGTTCGGCGAGGGTGAGGCGGACCGCGGTGGTCAGCGGGCGGGCTCGGGTGGTGCGGGCGGGCCGGTGGGGTGCTGGGTCGGGGAGGGGGACGGTATAGGGCAGGAGTCGGGTGTTGGGCGGGTAGCGGCGTTTGTCGGCGCGGATGTCGACGGGGCGTTGGGTGAGGGCTGCGAGGTCGAGGGCACCGTCAGGGGCGAGGAGTTGCACGGTGTCCGTCCCCGAGGCCGCCTGGGTGTCGTCGTTCCAGAGGTGCAGTGCGCAGGGTGTGTGGGTGTCGGCCGGGGGTGGGCCTTCGTGGATGCGGGCTTGGGTGAGGCTTTCTGACCGGCCCAGGTAGGGGACGGCCTGGCAGAGCAGTTCGAGTGCCTTGTGTTGGGCGGTGGTGAGGGCGGCGGTGTGCCAGGTGAGGTAGAGGGTGGCGTCGGCGCCGAGGATGGCGAAGGCGTCGATGGCTCGGTCGGTGCTGTGGTGGTCGGCTCGGTGGTGGGTGTCGGGGTGGTAGTGGCGGACGTGCGCGAGTCGGTACGGCGGCAGGTGGTAGACGGGTGGGGCGGCGAGCTGGTGGAGGAGGGGGTGGATGGTGTCGGTGTCGAGTTCGGGGTGGCGGGTTTTCCACGCGGCGTAGAGGGTGCGCAGGATGCGCCACGGTGAGGGCGGGAGTTCGACGGCGCCCTCGTTGAGGTACCGGCCCCAGGGGGTGGCGTGGTAGCGGCGGTTGGGGAAGTGGAAGGCCAGGGTGATCACGCGGTCGCGGCCTCTTCCTGGGCCTCGGCGCTCTCCGTCGTGGCGGGTGCCGGGACGGTGTTCTTGGCGGTGGCCTTGCGTGGCTTCTTGGGCTTGTCGTCGCTCCACAGCACGGTGAGGGGTCCGGTGTGGTCGAGTTCGGCGATGGTCTGGGGCAGCAGTTCCCGCAGTCGCTGGGTGAGTTCTCGGGTGGTGGGTAGGGGGGCGGTGCCCTGGATGTCGCCGGCCAGGTCGAGGTCGCAGGCGGTGCGTAGGCGTAGGCCGGATTCGAGGAAGGTGCGGATCTCCCACAGGGCGAGTGTGGCGAGGAGTTCCGTGGTGTGGGAGGCGAGGCCGTAGGAGCGGAGGAGTTGGACGTCGATGCTGAACTGGGCCTCGATGTGGCGGGCGGTGTATTCGACGCGGGAGTAGGGGATGGAGCCGTAGCCCTCGCTGCTGCCGCCCAGGGCGGTGCCTTCGTCGCCGTCGCCGCTGGTGGTGTGGCGGACGTGGTCGGACTTCCGGCCGCCGCTGATGGCCTGTTCGATGTCGTGGGCTTCGATGGCGGCGCTGACGGCTCGGGCGAAGCGGGGCTGTCCCGGCCACGCCTTCTGGTTGAAGAAGCAGCCGTGGAGGAGGACAAGCGGGTCCAGGGACATCAGGGCGCGGGCCATGGCCGGGTAGCTGAGGGGCTTGTGGTTGGCCAGGTCGAGCCGCTGGCCGATGACCTGGGCCATCGATTGGTCGTCGAGTCGGGCCTCCCGGACGAAGGGTGAGGCCAGGCGGTGGGCTTCCTGGCGGGAGGAGGTCAGGAAGCGGTGGGGTGGCCCGTCGGCGTGGCGGACTTCGACGTGGGGCAGGTCGGCCAGCAGGGCGATGGGGGCTTGCTGGGCTGGGTCCCAGGTGGTGTTCTCCAGGCGGTTGGCCATGGACTGGGTGGACTCCACCAGGAGGGAGCGGACCGCATCGCCGTCGTCGTTGTAGGAGGTGAACTCCGCGGCCCCGAGGTCGGGGAAGCCAGTGGGCTGGAAGCGCGAGCCGAGGGCGGGCCGCAGGGGCGCGCGCAGCCGGATGCGGTTGGCGGAGATGTCGATCACGAGACGGTGTCCTTTGTCTGCTGGTGGTTCGTCTGCTGGTTGGCGTGGGGCAGCCGGGCGGTGACGCTGATCTGGGTCAGGGCCCGGGCTCGGATGTCGGTGTCGGCGGGGATCAGCAGGGTGGCGGCCAACCGCGTCCCGTCCACGAGGGCGGGCGGGTCGCGCGGGGTGGGGATGGGTGGGCAGTGAGCTTGGCGTAGGCGGTTGCGGGCGTCGGCCAGGACGGGCTCAACGTGGCCGGCGCGGAGCCGGTTCGCCCAGTCCGGGCGGGGCCGCAGCACGGGGTTGAAGGGGGCTCTGTCCGGGTGGAGTGGGGATCGCATCGGGGGCAGGGCGTCGCCGTAGAAGGGCAGCAGGGTGGCGAGGGCTGTGCCCAGGGGGCGGCCGATGGCCTCTTCGAGCGGCGGGCGGACGGTGGTGCGCCAGCCGAGGATGAGGAGGCCGCACAGCAGCTCGGCCAGAAGCTGGTCGTCGAGCATGCCGTCCAGGAAGTCCTGTACCAGACCCGGTCTCGGCAGGGCCTTGGTGGCCGGGGCATAGCTGACGGGCGGCATCAGGCCCTGGTCGGCCGCCTGTGCGGCGACCTCCCAGAGACGGTGCTGGTGTGCGGCGGCCAGGGCCCGGGGCAGGGTGTCGCCGTCCAGGTCCACCCCGCTGGGGGGCGCTCCCTGACTCCAGACCAGTCGACCCGGGGGCTGGACGGTGCAGCGGGTGAGGAGTGGGCGTAGGGCCGGAGGGCCTCCGGGGCGGTGGGCGAGGCCGGCGAGGGTGGCGGCCAGGGACAGTTCGCCTCCGAGCCATGCGGGCCGCCAGCTGGGGCGCTCCCTGGCCTGGAACGGCCGGATCTTGCCGCGCATCTGGGATGAGCGGGCGACGGCCTCGTGCAACTGGCCGAAGCGCCTGACGAAGACCGCCGCCTCGGCGTCGGGGTCCACGGTGCCGGCGGCCAGGGCGAACATGCTGGCCTTGGCGCGGCGGGCCAGGCTGGCCACGCCGGCCGGCATCGGGTCGCGGAGCCGATCGACCCAGTCGAACGCCTCGTTGAGAAGGGTGAGTTGCCGGGCGCGGGGGCCGACGGGGACGTCTCCGGCTCGGGCTGCGAGGGGGTTCTGCCCCAAGCGTTCGACGATGACGAAGCGGCGAAAGGCGGTGATGTTGCGGTCCACGCCCAGCGAGCCGGCAGCGCGGGCGAAGTCGAAGCCGTTGCGGGCCTGCCGGCCGCGGTACTGGGCACGGCCCTCACTCAGCAGCGCTGCCAGCTCGGAGAGCCGGGCAGGGCGTTCCCACAAGGGCGCCCAGAACTCGCCCTTGCTGTTCTCGTCAGCGGCCGTGCTGTACCCGTAGGGCGTGGAGCGGACCACGAACGGGCTGGCCAGGCCGGTGGCGTTGTTGCGGCGCGCCACCGAGCTGGCGAACAACAGCAGGCCCTCACAAGTGAGGACAACCCGCCAGGGGTTGATGAAGCCGGCGTCGTCGAGCTTCTCGAACGCGGAGGAGTGGATGCCGCCACCGCGCCCGGGATCGTACTGGCCCACCGCTCCCCGCAGGTAGGGGGCACCCTCGACTCCGGTGAGGGCCGAGCGGGCCCAGGCCAGGGACCGGCCCTGCGTGTCCAGGGTCGTGTTGAGGACCTGTTGGAGGTAGCCGACGGACAGCTCCTGCCGGCCGAGGTTGCCCCCGGTGCCGGCCAGCGGATTGTAGGAGACGTCCTCCAGATCGAGGGCGAAGGCGGCGTCCAGCCAGGGCAGGACGTTCTCGGGGAGCCGGTTGCGGCACAGGGTCAGCAGGCTCGTCTTGTGCTTCTCGCTCCACATGGTGCCGCCGGCCCAGCCCCGGGTCCGGCCCTCGGCCACCACCGTCCGCCCCACGGCCACCGCCTCCCGCAGCGGGCCCAGCCGAGGGGCGGTGGAGTCCTCGACGGCGGCCAGGGTTCGCTCGGCCTCCTTGCTCTTGCCGTTGCCGTTGAACCCGGAGCCGGCGTTCCACGGCGAGATGATCGGGCTGGGCGTGAACTCCTCCGCCAGCCACCCCACCAGTTCGTCGCCACTCAGCGCGCTGTCCAGGATCGGCACGCCTCGACGCCATGCCAGCGTCGCACTGGGATCGGCCTGGGTGGCCACCGCGCGCAGCACCCCCAAAGCGCACAGGTAGTCCGCCAGACTGACCGCTTCCAGACCTTGCAGGCCCACACCTCGGGCGCTCACCACAGGCCCTCCTGCTTCCCTTGGATCTCGTTCGCGGGGGCGGCGGCGCGTTGTCGTGGCAGCGTGCCGGACGCCGGTGGCTCCGATGGCGGATCGGTGCGGTAGCTGCGGCTGGCACGCCAGTCCGCCACCCGCACCAGCGCCTCCAGCCAGCCGACGCGGAACGGCCCGGCGTCCGCCCGATCCCGCAGGGCAGCCATCCGTTGGACCCAGGAGTCTCCGACGGCGTTCGTCGAGCCGCCCAGGGCCATCACCGACAGATCCAGCTTGATCTCCGGGACGAGGCGCCCGTCGGACGTCTCCACCGGCCCGACCACCTCCCCCTGCTCCACCCCCAGCAGGCGCGGCGGACGGGACTCCCCCTCGGCCCCGACCGAGCGCACCGACATCCGCACCTTCCCGTGGTGGGCCGCGGCCAGATACACCGCGAGGTCGGCCTCCTCCACCCCGTCCAGGAGCCCGCTGGACGGGTCCAGCATCATCAGCGCCGTCACCAACTCGTGCCGCAAGTAGGGACGCCCATGGCGCAGCCGATCCCCCGGGCCCTTCGCCCAGGGCCCCTCCCCCGGCGGCACCGCGTCACCAGCGGCGCAGGCCAACGAAGAACGGAACACATGATGTGACTTGCCGAGGTCGTGATGCCGAGCGGCGACCAACGCCGCATGGCACTGCGCGGGCGAGACGTCCAGCGCCTCGCCGGCCGACGTGAGGAGCCCCGCCATCCCCTCCTCCACGTCCTGCCCGTGCTCCGCAAGGCTCACCCAACGGTCCCCCTGCGACCACCGGTCACCAGCCAAACCGCCGACCGTCCCCGTCCCCGCCCCAACCACCGGCACCGGCACCGGCGTCCGGGATCTCGGTGCCCACCCGGTCTCCACCTGGTAGCCGCCCAACCGAGCGTCCATCAGGAACACCTCTCCAGGCCGAACCCCCTGCGGCGCCGCCCGCCGCCACAGACCATCGACCTGGTCGTACAGCCACAACCGGCCCGCCCTCGCCAACCCTCGCAGGTCATCCAGCGGAGCCGGACACAACTCGTCCCGCCCCGGAAACCGCTCCCCGTCCTCGCTCGGCTTCCCTTCGGGCCAGGCCCGCCAGGCCACCTGCCCCGTCAGATCCTGCCCGTCCCGAATCCACCGGCTCACGTCGACATCCGCGCCGCTCAGATCGGGCATCGTGTCCCACAGCTGCAACAGATCCCGCCGCCGCAGCTGGACGTACTCCACCTTCTGCTGCACCACCGACGCGTCCAGCATCTCGCGCAGCGTGACCCGCGCGCCCTCCCAGCCGGCCAGGGCCTTCGCCGACGCCGCCAGATCCTCCTCCAGATAAGGAGCGGACGCCCGCTTCCCCCCAGGGGGCCAGGCCCACAGCACCTCGGCCCCTGGATCGTCCCCCGTCCGGTTGCACCGCCCACACCGCTGTAGAACCGACGTCCACGGCGCCACCTCGGTGAACAACACCCGCGACGTCATGTCGACCCCGGCCTCCAACGCCTGGGTGCTCACCACGATCTGCCCCGGACCCGCACACCCCGCCATCACCCGGTCCACCAACCGCCGGCGGTCACCCGGCCGGAACTGCCCATGCACCAAGACCACCTCGGGCCCCGCACCCGCCCCCGCACCGGAGAGCACTCCGGACAACGCCTGGGCCACCTCCACCGCCCGCCGCACCGTGTTGAAGAACGCCAACGTCCGCGTCCCCGCCACATGTCGACCGGCCAACGCCTCGGCCACCGCCCCGGCATAGCCCTTCGGTTCATCCGGCACCACCAGCCGCTCGACCCGCCGCAGCGCGCCCAACCGCTTCGCCAACACCTCCGTGGCACGGTCCTCGGCGCTCAACTCCACCGGCACCGGCGGCACTCCCCGGTCCGCCGTCACCAACTCGGCCGGGTCCACCGTCGCCGACATCCACATCGACGACGACCCCACCGCCGTCCCCAACTGCTCCCGCAACGCCTGCAACTGCACCGACGTCCACAACGCCGGACCCATCAGCTGCGTCTCGTCGAAAACGAACTGGGTCCCGTTGTGCAACAACCCGAACGGCACCGGCCACCGCGACCGCGCGTCCCCGTGCCCCCGCAGCAACAACCGCGACAACACCATGTCCTGCGTCCCCACGAACACCGCCGGCCGGAACGGATCCATCTGCCAGGCATCGTCGTCCCGGGCCTCCCCACCCATCAGGACATGAACCCCGACCTCTTCGGCCAGCCCCAGCGCCCCCACCCACGTCGTCACCTTCTCGACGACCTGTTCCACCAGCGTCCGCATCGGCAACACGAACACCAACCGCCCGGGCGTCCCCGCCCGCACCCCCGCGTCCGGATGTTCCAACAACCGCCACAGCCACGGCAGCACGGCCGCCTCGGTTTTCCCCGACCCAGGTGGCACCCGCAACAACTCCGGCAACCCCTCGCCAGCAAGCCGCGCCTGAAACGGAAACGCCTCACGGCCCGTCGCCCGACGCATGAACGCCCCGAACGACAACCCACCCAACTCGCGCGCCACAGCCACTCCCCACCACACGGTGACGGAACCAGTACGCGCAGCATCCTGCCACCCGCCACTGACAACGGGGCGTCAGGGAGCGCACACAGGGCGTTCACCTGCGGTTACGGCAGTGCTCCCGCAGCCGCGAGGGGCGGGAAGCTGCCCCTTCGGCGGCGGTTCAGCCGGGTGGTGGGCAGGGTGCAACTACCCCGCTCGCTCGCGCAGGCAGTGGACGCGCTGGGCCTTCAATGGAGCCGCCCGGGTGGGCGGTGGTGCAACGGTGGTAGTGCCCCGGGGTCGGGTCGGGGATGATCCGCCTTCAATGGAGCCGCCCGGGTGGGCGGTGGTGCAACTCGGGCCGACCCTGCCGGACACGCGGTATGTGTGGGTCCTTCAATGGAGCCGCCCGGGTGGGCGGTGGTGCAACGTCGGTCTCGGGGTCAACGCCGGTGGTCTCCAGGTCCCTTCAATGGAAGCCGCCCGGGTGGGCGGTGGTGCAACCCTACGTGGAGGGCGATGTGTACCCGGAGGCGTACGGCCTTCAATGGAGCCGCCCGGGTGGGCGGTGGTGCAACCCGCCGCCACCGACATGTCATCAACTGCGCGTGCCCCTTCAATGGAGCCGCCCGGGTGGGCGGTGGTGCAACGGCCTGCGAGCTGGGGGGATTACCGGGTGTGCTGGGCAGCGAGGGCCGGCCGGGCGTCCGAGTGCGGCCTTTCTGGACATTTTGCTTCGGTGCGATCGGGCTTTCCATGGCATGCTTCCGGTTCCGAAGTTGAGTGGGGCCGAGGGGCAGCGCGCGCTTCTGAAGATACCTTCGATGAGTGCTGGGAGACAGGCGAACACCCCTCCAGCGGAGCGCCCCCGGCGGGCAGGGACAGCGCCCCCGAAGATGTGGGGCAGTCGCACCACGTTCGCCGCTCACCCCTATCTCGGCACCCTGCGGCGAGTGCGACCCAGCATCACGACTTCGCCCTGCTCCTGACTTCGCCGGGTACACCGCCGAGATCGTCAACTGGTGGTCTGCGCCTCTGAACGGCCGCCCCCTTGTGCCGGGTTCGGCCGCCGGCGTTCCTCGCCTTTCCAGCACTCCTTGTGAGGCCCGGAAGTCGCCCGAGGCATGGGGCGGCGGGACGGCCGACCTTAGCGACGAAGTCTCTGGCCTGCCGGGGCGCTCTTACGCCCCCGGCGGCTACACGGTGCTCACAGGCCGGTGAGTTGGGGGATCTGGGTGGGGGTCCCCCAGGTGAGGACGCGGCGGAGCATGGTGGTGAAGGCGGCGAGTTCCTCGGGTGTCACGTCGAAGGTGATGTCGACCGTCGAGTCGCCGATGCCGAGGATCGCGGCGTCCTCGGGGGCGAACTGGAAGCGCGCGGTGGCCCCGGTGAACTCGACGGAAGGAGGCCGCCGTAGACCGTCGCCCCGCCGACCACGATGCAGTAGGTGTTGTCGAACAGGTCGTTCTGGTCGCGGATGACGCCCTGCCAGGGGTCGGGCGCGGACCTCGTCCGTTGGAAGGCGACGGCGAGACCATCGTCGGTGCCCTCCGCGAAGCCCGCCTCCAGGACGTCGTCGTACTCGTCGTCGTCGGCTCCGGCGACGTGCGCGGTGATCCTCATGTCCGGCTTCCTCTGCTTGTCGTGCCCATGGGTCCGCTCCCTTGGGTCCGGCCCGGGAGTATGTGACGTTCACGCCCAGCCGGCTTCGGTTGCACGGTGGTGCACCGCGTCGATGGAGTCGCTTTCGCCGCGGGCCGCGCGCGGGATCTGGGGATGTTGATCCGCGGCCCGGTGAGGGCGGCGGCCGGCGGTGTCGTGGGCGTAGTGGGGACGCTCCGGCTCGTGGTCCCGTTCCCGGATCAGCCCGGGTCGTAGGTGTCGGTCCGGGTCAGGCCGGGCTGGTTGGTGACGCCCAGCAGCCGCGGACGGCGGCGACCTGGCCCAGGGGCCGGGCGACGGTCATCGGGTGCGGTGGCTGATGCGTGGGGAGAGCGCCAGGTAGAGCGGGGCGCTGGTGTGGGTGTGCAGGGGCTGTCCGAAAGGTTGCCTGGTGGTGGGGTCCCACAACCGTACGGTGCTGTCCTCGCCTCCGGTGATGCTGACGACCAGCGACAGGCTGTCGGGGGAACTCACCACGCCCATGGCGCCGTTGATCGGACCGGTCCAGGGCTGGCCGACGGGCTGGCCGGCGGCGGGGTCCCAGAGCAGGACGGTGTTGTCCTCGTCGTGGGTGATCAACAGGGCCCCGTCGGAGGAGAAGACGTTCGCCCAGACGTTGTTGGTGTGGCCGACCAGCGGACTGCCGACGGGGTGGCCGGTGGCCGGGTCCCACAACCGCACCGTCCAGTCCCGGCTGCCGGTGGCCAGCAGACGGCCGTCGGGCGAGAACGCCACCCGCAGTACGTGGCCGGCGTGACCGGTCAGGGGGTCGCCGACGGGCTGGCCGGTCGCGGGGTCCCACAACCGCACCGTCGAATCCAGACTGCCGGTGGCCAACAGACGGCCGTCCGGGGAGAACGCCACGTCTTCCACGGTGTCGGTGTGGCCGGTCAGGGGTTCCCCGACGAGCTGGCCGGTGGCTGTTTCCCACAGCCGCACCGTGGTGTCCATGCTGCCGGTGGCGAGGAAGCGGCCGTCGGGAGAGAACGCCATGCGGAACACGGTGCCGGTGTGGCCGGTCAGCGGCTGGCTGACGGGGCGGCCGGTGGCGGGGTCCCACAGCCGCACGGTGCCCTCCGCGCCGATGCTGGTCGCGAGGAGGTACTCCCCCGGCTCGGGCGCTACCGGGATGTCCGCCTTGGTGGCCGGCAAGGTGGCGGCACCGGCCGGTGACTCGGGGGTGTGGACGAGTTGCCGCAGGGCCCGGGAGAGGGCGGCGGCGTTCGGGTAACGCTGGTGGGGGGCCTTGTGCAGCAGGGTAAGCACGAGGTCGTCCCAGGCGGCTGGGATGCCCGGCCGTACCGCGCTCGGTGTGGGCGGGTCCTGGGTGAGGTGCGCGGCGAGGTAGCCCACGGTGTCGGCGGCCTGGAACGGCAGCTGACCGGTGATCATTTCGAAGAGCAGGCAGCCGAGGGCATAGAGGTCGCTGGCGGGTTCGGGCAGGCCGCGGGCTTGTTCGGGGGCCATGTAGGAGGGCGTACCGACGATGAAGCCGGTCTGGGTGAGGGGGTCGGCGGTCGCGTCGGGGTCGGCCGCCCTGGCGATGCCGAAGTCGAGCACCTTCACGATCCCGGAGGGCGCGATGAAGATGTTGGATGGCTTGATGTCCCGGTGCGTGATCCCGGCGTCGTGCGCGTCAGCCAGTGCGTCACTGATCTGCGCGCCCCACCGGGCGGCGTCCCGCAGGGTGACGGCTCCTCGACGCAGCCTCGCGTCCAGGCCCTCGCCGCGGATCAGCTCCATCACCAGGAACGGCACCCGGTCCCCCTCGGTGCTGGCCTCGCCGAGGTCGTGGATGGTGACGACGTTGGGGTGCTGTAGCCGGGCGGTGATCCGTGCCTCCCGCAGGAACCTGGCGCGTGCCTGATCGCCGTGGCTTCCCCCGCCGGCGAGCAGGGAGATCACCTTGACCGCGACGGACCGTCCCAACGTCTCGTCCCGCGCCTCCCAGACTTCCCCCATGCCACCCTTGCCGAGCTCCCGCACCAACTGGTAGCGGCCCCCGAAGAGCTGGTCTCGCACTGCTGTGCCTCCCCGTGTCGACAATTCCTGTCTGGCCTGCTGGCGGCCACCGCACCGCGGATCGAGGCGCGGCGGCTCGGGCGACCCGCGGGTGCCCCGGAACTCGACCGCGCAGCAGGGGTGTTCGCATGATGCCCGCCCCGGGCCGGATCCGCTCGCCGGCCGGTGGGGTGGGCATGCGCGAGCGGCCCGGTCGTGGTCGTGGCAGGGCCGTGCCCTGCTTGTCGACGTTGATCCCCGCTCGTCCGGCGTTCCCGGTGCTGCCTGATGGCGGGACCCCCTGACCTGCGCGTTCGGGTCCGGGGGTGAGATGCCGCCGGTCGGCCACCATGGCCGTACCGTACCGGAGTCGCGTCCGCCCGGGCCATCAGTGACAGCCGGGCGGTGGCCGCTCGCCGCCGGACGGAGATCAGAATGGCCTGCGCCACCTCCGAGGTCGTGGAAGGCGGGGTCCGGCAGGTTCGCGCCGCCGAGGTCGCGGGGGCCGAGCGCCGCCTCGCCCGCCGGCCGCTCCGGCTCAGCCCGACCGAGGTCGCCGGCGGGCGCCAGCACCGGAGTTCGACACACCGGGAGGTGGCGCGCGGCGCTCCCCTGTGGCCGCGCAGGTGGGCGACGGGCCCGCTCCGGCCGGCCGCGCGGGCGCGCGGGGCAGTGCGGGAAAAAGCGTCGGTAAGCCGGCGGGGAGGGTACCCAGGGAGCCCACGTACGCCGATCTCCGGGGCTTTCTGGCGACTCAGGCGGAGGGGATCGACGGAAAGCGTCAACGGCCGCGAGAGAGGTAGTCAGATGACTTCTCACCCCGAAGACGCATAGCACCTTGGGTAATCTGGCAAGCGTCTCGACGCCTTCCCGGTGTCGGGATCCGCGGGCCCCGAGGGTCCATTCCGGCCTGCCCGCGACACGCTTCCGTTCAGCGATCCAACCGCCCGCGCGCCGTGGCGTGCGGGTGCGCGGTTCGCCGTGCCCGAAAAGAGAACATTGTGACGACTTCCAGCACTCATCCCGCCGCCGACAGCTCGGGCGCCGAGTCGCCCGGCGCCCCCGCCGGGCCCGGCGCGTACGACGCCACCGCGATCACCGTCCTGGACGGGCTCGACGCGGTGCGCAAGCGGCCCGGTATGTACATCGGTTCCACGGGCGAGCGGGGGCTGCACCACCTGGTGCAGGAGATCGTGGACAACTCCGTCGACGAGGCGCTGGCCGGGGTGGCCGACCGGATCGACGTGACGATCCTGGCCGACGGCGGCGTCCGGGTGGTCGACAACGGGCGGGGCATCCCGGTGGGCACCCATCCGGTGGAGCAACGGCCGGCGTTGGAGGTGGTGTTGACGGTGCTGCACGCGGGCGGCAAGTTCGGGGGTGGCGGCTACGCGGTCTCCGGCGGGCTGCACGGGGTGGGCCTGTCGGTGGTCAACGCGCTCTCGTCGCGGCTGACGGCGGAGATCTGGACCGACGGCCACCGGTGGACGCAGGAGTACGCGGGCGGGGTGCCGACCGCGCCGCTGGCCCGGCACGAGGCGACGTCGCGGACCGGCACGTCGCTGACGTTCTGGGCGGACAGGGCCATCTTCGAGACCACCGCGTACTCCTTCGAGACCCTCTCCCGACGGTTCCAGGAGATGGCCTTCCTCAACCGGGGCGTCACCCTGACCCTCACCGACGAGCGGCCCGACGCGGAAGCGTCGGCCGGGGCCGAGGAGGCGGGCCCGGGCACCGCCGGGCAGCGGCCGGCGCGGACGATCTCCTACCGCTACGACGGGGGCATCACCGACTTCGTCGCCTATCTCAACGCCCGCAAGGACGAGCCGGTGCACCCCTCCGTCGTCTCCATCGCCGCCGAGGACGCCGGGCGGCCGCTGTCGGTCGAGGTCGCGTTGCAGTGGAACGGCCAGTTCGCGGAGAGCGTCTACTCCTACGCCAACGCCATCCGCACCCACGACGGCGGCACCCACGAGGAGGGCTTCCGCACGGCGCTGACCACGGTCGTCAACCGGTACGCGCGGGAGCGGCGGCTGCTGCGGGAGAAGGACGACAACCTGGCGGGCGAGGACATCCGCGAGGGGCTGACCGCGATCGTCTCGGTCAAGCTGGGCGAGCCGCAGTTCGAGGGGCAGACCAAGACCAAGCTGGGCAACAGCGAGGCCAGGACGTTGGTGCAGAAGGTGGTGCACGAGCGGCTGTCGGACTGGTTCGACGGCAACCCGACCGAGGCGGCGGACATCGTCCGCAAGGCGAGCGCGGCGGCCGCCGCCCGGCTGGCGGCCCGCCGGGCGCGGGACCTGACCCGGCGCAAGGGCCTGCTGGAGTCGGCGGCGCTGCCCGGCAAGTTGTCGGACTGCCAGTCCAACGACCCGGCGGAGAGCGAGATCTTCATCGTCGAGGGCGACTCGGCCGGCGGCAGCGCCAAGTCGGGCCGCGACCCGCGGTACCAGGCGATCCTGCCGATCCGCGGCAAGATCCTCAACGTCGAGAAGGCTCGCGTCGACAAGATCCTGCACAACCAGGAGGTGCGGTCGATGATCTCGGCGTTCGGCACCGGCGTGCACGAGGACTTCGCCATCGAGAGGCTCCGCTATCACAAGATCGTGCTGATGGCGGACGCCGACGTGGACGGCCAGCACATCACCACGCTGTTGCTGACCTTCCTGTTCCGCTTCATGCGGCCGCTGGTCGAGCGCGGGCACGTCTTCCTGTCCCGCCCGCCGCTCTACAAGATCAGGTGGAGCCGGGAGCAGGTGGAGTACGCCTACTCCGACCGGGAGCGCGACAGCTTGCTGGCGCGGGGGCGGCAGGAGGGCCGGCGGGTCAGGGACGACTCGGTGCAGCGGTTCAAGGGGCTGGGTGAGATGAACGCGGAGGAGCTGCGGGTGACGACGATGGACCGGGAGCAGCGGGTGCTGGGGCAGGTGACGCTCGATGACGCGGCGGTCGCCGACGCCCTGTTCTCCGTGCTGATGGGTGAGGACGTGGAGGCCCGGCGGTCCTTCATCCAGCGCAACGCCAGGGATGTGCGGTTCCTGGACATCTGACCCGCCCCCTGAACTGCCGCGCCCCCGTCCCGTCCGCCAGTGGGAAGGGGGCGGACGGGAGGGGGCGGTAGCCGGGAGGTGCTTCGGCCGGCGGTCAGTAGCAGCGGATGGCGAAGATCGCGGGCGGGGTGGCGCCGTGGCTGGCCACCACCTCGACGGACAACTCGGCGGTCTCGATGGGTGGTTCGAAGGTGACGGTGTCGCGGGTCTGGTGGTTGTCGGTGCGTTCGGCGACGATCCGGTCGCCGGCGCGCACGCGGTAGTGGCGGACGCAGAACGGCATGGCGCGCTCCGGGTGGCCCCACAGGACCGACTCCATGGGGTGGTCGAAGTCGGTGTCGAAGCCCAGCTCCAGGCGGGCGATGCGGCGGGGCTCGGCCCAGCGCAGGTGGGCGGTGGGCCGGTCGTCGTCGGGTGCGGCGGCCCAGGCGTTGGGGCGCGCGGTGGGGCGGGGGTGGCCGTTGCCGAGGCTGGCCGCCGGCCAGGCGGCCAGCGGTGGGTCGATGGTCAGGGCCAGGTTGCGGCCGCCGGGGCGTCGTTCGGGGGTCCAGAACTCCACGCGGGGCCGGCCGATGGCGGGGTCGGCCTCCTGGGTGGAGGTGTGGGCGACGGCGAGCAGCCCGGTGACGCGCTGGGTGGTGGTGCGCACGGACACGTCGTCGTTGCGCCGCAGCACCAGGAAGGCGTAGCGGTGGGTGTCGAGCGTGGCCGGGACGTCGACCTCGATCCGTTGCGCGGCGCCGGCGTCGAGGGTGAGGTCCCGGGTGGCGAGGACGACGTCGGGGGTGTAGTCGTCGGGTTGGCCGCCGGTGCGGATCTCCACGCGCAGGGTGGTGGGGGCGGTCACGTCGACGGTGAGGGTCAGCCGCGGCACCGGCCCCGGGGCGAGGGGCAGGAGTTGGGCGCGCGAGCGGTCCAGCGGCACCGGGGGGCCGTCGGCGGGGAGCGCGGCCAGGCGCAGTTCGCTGGACGCGGTGAGCGTGGCCTGCCGGGCGAGGTCGTCCGGGTCGTCGAGGGACAGTCCCGGGATGTGCTGGCCGGTGCGGAGCAGGTCGCGTTGGAGGGCCCGCATCCGTTCGGGCTCGACCAGGTCGGCGGGGAGCAGGCCGTCGCGGGCGCACCGGGCGGCGGCCAGGCCGACGGCCTGCCCGATCTGGGCGCAGGTGGCCATGACGCGGGTGGAGGCGAAGGCGACGTGGGTGACGCTGATGATCCGCCCGGCGAGGAGGAGGTTGGGCACGTCGCGGCTGACGGCGCAGCGGTAGGGGATCTGGTAGACGCCGCGGGCGTGCAGGTGGCTGCTGCCGTCGTGGGCGCTGAAGACGCCGTCGGCCGGGTGCAGGTCCATGGACCAGCCGCCGGAGGAGATGGCGTCGGGGTGGGTGCGCTGTTCCACGATGTCCTGTTGGCGCAGCATGTGGAGGCCCTCGAACCGGCGGCTCTCGCGCTTGCCGGGGATCAGCCCGACCCACTCCAGGGTGAGGGTGTCGGCCTCGGGGAAGTCGCCCGAGTTCTTCAGGTGGTTCCAGACGCCGTAGACGACCTTCCACAGCTCCCACTTGATCCGCTCGGTGTCGTGCACCGTGTCGAGCCGGCCGCCGTACTCGATCCACCACAGCCGGCAGCCCTGCACGGCGGTGTTGAAGCTGCGCCACCTGGGGATCTCGGTGATGTCCGGCAGGGCGTAGCTGGGCGGGGTGAACCGCACGGGCGCCCCGACGTCCTTGCTGTAGAAGTAGATCGACTGGCCGAGCAGCGCGCCGTAGGACTCCTCGGGGGCGAAGAGTTCGCCGAACTCTTCCCGCCCTTCGGCGCCCATCCGGTAGGCGGCGCCGGCGAGGTAGCCCAGTACGCCGTCGCCTGAGGCGTCGCAGAAGACCGGCGCGGTCAGTTCGTAGCGGGTGGAGTCCTGGGCGCAGAAGGCGGTGACGGAGCGGATCCGGTCGCCGTCCTTGGTCGCGCCGGTGGCGGCGGTGTTCAGCAGCAGCGTGATGTTCGGCTCGGCGCTGACCTTCTCCAGCAGGACGGTGTCGAAGAGCACGGCGTTGCCCTCGGGGTTGCGGAAGGTGTTCTCCACGAGGATCTCGTCGAGCACTCCGCCCTCGCGGGCCCACCGGTTGTTGTTGGAGGACTGGGCGCTGGCGCCCAGCGCCCACAGCCGTATCTCGCTGGAGGCGTTGCCGCCGAGCACGGGCCGGTCCTGGACGAGGACGACGCGGGCGCCGGCCCGGGCGGCGGTGATGGCCGCGCAGGTCCCGGCCAGTCCCCCGCCGACGATGACCGTGTCGGCGTGGAGGTGCTGGGTGCGGAGGTCGCGGTGGTCGGTGGCGGGTGCCACGGTCAGCAGGTTGCGTTGCGCACTCATGGGCTCTTGGGGCTCCTTGGGGTGGGGCCGCCTCGGGGGCGGCCGGCGGGGGCCGGCGGGAGGGGCCGGGCGCGCGGGTTCAGCTCCAGCGGAGGTCGGCGGGCCAGTGCAGTTGGACGCCGCGCCGGACGAGGAGCGCCTGGTAGTCGTCGAGCAGGGCGGCGTCGGCGGGCACGGCGTGTGGCTCGGTGCCGCGGTCGAGGCAGAACGCGGCGAGCGCGCCGGCGGCCTCGCCGATCGACCACTCGACGGGGTGGAGCCGGTAGCAGCCGTTGGTGATCTGGGTGGTGCCGATGTTCTTGGCGGCGGGTAGCAGGTTCCGCACCCGGCGGGGCAGCAGGGCGCCGAGTGGGATCTCGAAGGGCTGCGGCCGGTCGCCGGGGTGGCGGCCGCTGACGGTGGAGGCGTGCCGGTCGATCCAGAAGTAGTGGCCCACGCCGACGCTGTCGGGGTAGGTCGCGGCGCCCCGGTCGCCGCGGACGCGGAGGGAGACCTCCTGCTCGGTGATCGTTTGCCGCGCCAGGACGCGGCGGGACTCGCGGATGTAGGGGTGCATGGCGAAGCCGTCCTCGGTGCCGGCGACGTCCGCGCGCAGCCGCAGTCCGGGCCAGCCGGTGCCGCCGTCGGGCCTGGGGGCCTCCGTCTGGAGCCAGTAGAGCACCGACCTGCTCAGCGCCTTGGCCTGCCGCCAGTGGTCGGCCGCGTCGGGGACGCCGAACAGCGCGCCGCCGGCGTAGTCGTTCATCGGCCAGTTCACGACGGTGATGTCGCTGCGGTAGAAGCCGGGGCGGAACTGCTGGCGGGCCGCGATCCGGCGGTAGGTCCACAGGTCGGGGGTCGGCCCCATGTTGCGGTGGTCGGGGTCGACGGCGGACGGGTCGTCGTCGGGGTTGGGCGTCATCCGCCACACCAGCCGGGGCCGTCCTTCGGCGTCGAGGCCGTCCTCCCAGCCGAGCATCAGCTTGTGGTCCATCTGGTGCGGGCGCCAGTCGCGGAAGTGGGCGTAGTCGGCGGGCCGGTCGATGGTGTGGTCCTCGCCGTCGAGGTGGTCGACCGCGAAGCACCAGGTGACGCACTGCATGTCGGTGGGGTCGGCGGTCTCGGCCGCGCTCGGTTCGCCGGTCATCGCCTGGGACTCGCGGCCTGAGACGTGCTCGACGCCGCCGAGGGCGAGCACGTCGCCCAGTTCGGTCGCGTCCAGGACGTAGGGGGCGGTGATGTCGGTGGCCGTGCCGTCGGCGGAGACCACGCGCACGCCGGTGACGCGGTCGCCCTCGGTCTCGACCCGCTCGGGTGTCGTCTCGCGCAGCACCGTGAGGTGGCCGGAGAGCACGTAGGGCAGGAGCAGTTCGTCGATGAGGGCCACGGCGACGCGGGGGTCGGCGCTGATCGGGCTGACCCAGGCGGCGCCGGGGTTGAGGTGGGGGGCGGCGCGCGCGGTGTCGGTGAGGGGGAACCGGTCGCGGTAGATGCGGCGCAGGCCGTCGCGGAAGGTGCGGTAGGAGCGGTTGGCGCCGTCCTTCTCGATGAACAGGTGCTCGTCGGTGGGGACGAGTTGGCTGGTGAGCTGTCCGCCGAGCCAGCGCGTCGACTCGGTGATCACCACCCGGCGGCCCGCCTGGAGCACGGCGAGGGCGGCGGATACGCCGCCGAGCCCTCCGCCGAGAACGGCGACGTCTGCCCGGATCTCCACGTGCATCACCTTTCGTTTGGCTTCGTTCGGGTTCATTCGGCTTCGTTCGGGGTTTCCTGGGATCGGCCACGATGGGCGCGCCCGCCGCCTCGTACGGAAGGGGTGACATCGCGGCCGCCGAATGCTATAACAGCAACATTCAAGCAGCAACGTGCTATAAAAGCGACACTTTGGCGCCAACTCCCGTTCCCTGACTGGACGGGCCCCGCAGCGAGACGCCATCTGGAGCGCCGCAGTCAAGGAGGACCGCACGCATGAAGCCCCAACTCCGCATACGGACGCCCAGAGCCGTCGCCACCGCGACGACCCTGGCGGTCGCCCTCACCCTCACCTCCTGTTCCAGCGGCGGCGACGACGCGTCCGCCGACGGGCCCGTCCAGCTCCGGATGACGACCTGGAGCAGCAACGAGGAACACCAGGCCGTCCTCCAGGAGATCGCCGACGCCTACGTCGAGGCCCACCCCGACCTGGTCAGCGGCGTGGAGTTCGACGCGATCACCGACGGCACCTACGTCAGCGCCGTCACCACCCAGATCGCCGGCGGCGACACCCCCGACCTCATGTGGATCACCGAGGCCTACGCCGAGGAGTTCGTCTCCAGCGGCGTGCTGGCCGACCTGCGGCCCGTCTTCGTCGAGACCGAGGGCTACCAGGTCGAGGACCTGCTGCCGGCCGCCACCGAGCTGTGGCGGGGCGAGGAGGGGCTCTACGCCTACCCGTTTTCCAACAGCCCGTTCGGCGTCTACGTCAACACCGACCTGCTCGCCGCCGCCGGCCAGCCCGACCCGCGCGAGCTGATCGCCGACGGCGCGTGGACCTGGGACCGGCTCGCCGAGGTCGCGTCCCAGACCGCCCAGGCGGAAGGCGTCGCCGGCATCCAGCTGAGCGTCGACGACCCCTACGCCCTGCCCAACGACGCCATCACCCCGCTCGGCCTGGCCTGGGGCGCCAGGCCGTGGAGCGAGGACGGCACCACCTGCGCGTACACCAGCCCGGAGAGCGTCGCCTTCTTCGACTGGTACCACTCCCAGGTCTACGACCACGGCACGTTCCCCGCGATCGGCGAGACCGTGGACTTCGCCTCCGGCCAGGCGGCCTTCCGCATCGGCCAGTTGAGCCTGTCCGCCGGACTCGGCGACACCTTCGGCTGGGACTTCCTGCCGCTGCCCGAGGGACCGGCCGGCACCGTCCCGGTGATGGGCCAGGCCGGCATCGGCGTGCTGGCTAACGGCGAACACCCCGACGTGGCGGCCGACTTCCTCGCGCACTTCACCAACCCGGAGAACGCGGCCAAGCTCGCCCGGTTCTTCCCCCCGCCGCGCGAGTCGCTGCTCACCACCGAGACGCTGCGGGCGGCCGCGCCGACGCTCACCGATGAGCAGCTCGAAGACACCCTGATCAACCCGGCGCGCTCCGCGACGACCAAGGTCGGCCACCCGCGGCTGAGCGGCATGGTCGACACCATCCGGGCGTCCATGGACTCCCTGTGGACCCCGGAAGCGGACGTCGAGGCGGTCCTGGCCGACGTCTGCTCGGCGATCGAACCCTCGCTCGCCGAATGAGCGGGCGTGAGACGGCCGCGACGGCCGACGGCGGACCCCGCAGGTCCGCCGCCCGACGGCTCGCGCGCAACGACGCGGCGGTCGGCCTGGCGTTCGTGGCGCCGGCGGTCATCGGAGTGATCGGACTCGGACTCATCCCGTTCGGCTATGTCGTCTGGTACGCGTTCCACGACTGGAACCCGCTGCTGGGCGAGTTCACCTGGATCGGGTTCGACAACTTCGACCGGCTGCTCGGCGACGACGTGGTCTGGGGGGCGCTGCTGACGACCTTCACCTTCACGGCGCTGCTGATGGTGCTGAACATCAGCCTCGCGCTGCTGCTGGCCGTGCTCCTCAACCAACGACTGCGCGGCATCACGACGTTCCGCGCGCTGTTCTTCTCGCCGGTGATCGTGTCGACCGTGGCCTGGGTGCTGATCTGGGGCTACCTCGTCGCGGACAACGGCGGCGTCAACGGCGCGCTGGCGCTGGTCGGGATCGACGGGCCGAACTGGCTGCGCGACCCGAACTGGGCGCTGGTCACCGTCGTCGTCATCCAGGTCTTCAAGGGCGTCGGGATGAACATGATCCTCTTCCTCGCCGCGCTCCAGGGCGTGCCGGGCGAGCTGAAGGAGGCGTCCCGGCTCGACGGCGCCGGCGCGTGGCGCACGTTCCGCTCCGTGACGCTCCCGCTCATCACGCCGACGATCCTGCTCGTCTCGATCATCACCATGATCGCGGCGATGGACGTGTTCGTCCCCATCCAGGTCCTCACCTCGGGCGGCCCAGGCCGGGAGACGACGGTCATCTCCTATCTCCTGTACCAGACGGCCTTCCGGCAGAACGACTTCGGCTACGCGGCCGCGATCGGCGTGCTGCTCTTCGCCGTCACCCTGGCCCTCACGATGGTGCAGTGGAAGTGGCGCCGCAGGTGGGTGCACGATGAGGTCTGAGCAGAAGAAGCGGCCTGAGCAGAAGCGGGCGCGCGAGCGCCGCCCGCACCGCGCGCCGTGGCACGGCACCGCCTCGAAGGCGGTCCTCTACCTGCTGCTGGCCGTCCTGTCGATCCCGTTCGTCTACCCGACGGTCTGGATGATCCTGGCCGCGTTCAAGCCCGCGCACGAAATCTTCGCGACCCCGCCGACGCTCTTCCCCGAGGAGTGGACGCTGGACGGGGTCTCGAAGATCTTCACGGTCACGCCGTTCGCCCGGCAGTACCTCAACTCGCTGTACATCGCGGTGATCGTCACGGTCGTGTCCATCGTGGTGTGCGCGCTGGCCGGCTACGCGTTCGCCCGCATCCGCTTCCCGTTCCGCGACGGCCTGTTCCTGGTGCTGGTCTCGGCGCTGATGGTCCCGGGCGAGGTCACCATCATCCCGATCTTCCGCTGGGTCTCCCAGCTCGGCTGGATGGACACCCACTGGCCGCTGATCATCCTGCCGATCTTCGGACCGCAGTGCGTGGTCGGGGTCTTCATCTTCCGGCAGTTCTTCCTCTCCCTCCCCGCGGAGTTGGAGGAGGCCGCCCGGCTCGACGGCCTCGGCCGGCTCGGCATCTTCGCCCGCATCGCCTTCCCGCTCGCCGGCCCGGCGATCGCCGCCGTCGCGATCATGAAGTTCCTCAACTCGTTCAACATGTACTTCGAGCCGCTCATCTTCCTGCGCAGCGAGGAACAGTTCACCGTCGGACTCGGCCTCACCCAGTTCCAGGACGGCTACGGCGAGCCGATGTACAGCACCCAGATCGGCGCCACCGCGCTGACCGTCATTCCCATCCTGATCGTGTTCCTCTTCGCCCAGCGCCAGTTCGTGGAAGGACTCGCGCGCACCGGCATGAAGGGCTGACCGGCGCCCGCGCGCCCTCCTCACCAGACTCGATTCGAGGTCAACGATGACACCCGAACACCGCCCGCCCGTCCCCCCGCTCGTCACCCGCCGCACCCTGCTGCTGGGCGCCGGCGCGACCGCGCTGGCCGCCGCCGTGCCGCTGGTGAACGCGCCCGCCGCGCGCGCCGACCTGGCCACCGTCCCGACCCTGCCCGCCGAACCCGACCGCTCGCTGTTCGCGCCCCACGAGCAGATCTTCGCCGGCTACCTGAAGATCCTCGCGCCGATGGCGAACGACATCGTCACCGACGGCACCGAGCGGCACGGCTGGATGGCCGGCGGCTGGTGGCGCACGCCGAGCGAGCCGTTCAACGCCCGCGTCATGGAGCACGTCGCGACGCTCGCCTGGTTCCTCGCCAACGACCGCCCCTGGAACCCGTACCACCAGAACACCGCGCTGCGGGCCCGACTTGAGGCCGCCGTCGACTACTACCTGGGCCTGCAACACGCCGACGGGTCCTTCCCCGAGTACGCGGCGACCGAGCACGGCCTGGCGCCCACCGGCTTCGGCACCGTGGCGCTCTCCCGGGCGCTGGTGGAGATGCGGGCCGCCGGCACCGACTACGACCAGCGCACCCGGATGCGCGAGGCGATCGCCGCGTCCTCGGCCTGGCTGCTGGACACCTCCCGCTCCGCCCCCTGGAGCGACCCGATCGGCTACGCCAACCAGACGGCCGCCGGCCTGGCCGGCGCCGCCGCCGCGGCCCAGGCGCTCGGCGACGACGCGCTACTGGCGACGGTGCGCGACCGCGTCGTCCTGCTCGGCCAGCGCGGACAGGCGCCGGGCGGCTGGTTCTACGAGGCCAGGGGCTTCGACTCCGGATACAACGCCAACGTCCAACTGCCCGACCTGGGCGAGCTGCAGCACCGGATCGGCGGCACCGAGCTGGCGTCGCAGGTGACCCGCTGGACCGACTTCTTCCAGTACACCTGCGTGCGCGAACCCGGCGCCGGCGGCTTCATCCGGATGGCGGCCGCCTCCTCGCGCACCGTCTCCGGCACCCCCCTGCTCGACACGGCCCCCGACACCTCGGACAGCCGGGCCTTCGCCAGCCAGTTCCTGGCCGCGCAGCCCAAACTCGCCGCGTTCCTCACCTCCCGCGAGGAGCGCGCCGCCGAGCGGGCCGCCTGGGCTGCGTCCACCGCGCCCGTGCCGGCCAGGGCGAAGCAGGACACCTCGCCGCGGCTGTGGATGCACGTCTCGCAGGCGCCCCAGGGCCCCACCCAGGCGCAGAAGGACGCCGCGTTCGGCCTGCTCTCCCACCTGCGGTCCAGCCGCTGGACCCGGCTGCGGTCGAGTCCCGTGCTGGACACCCGCTTCGTGTTCGTGCGCCGGCCCCGCTACTACGCGGGCGCGCTCTTCGGCCAGCGGGCCAGCTCCCGGGTCAGCCACGGCCTCCAGCTGCTGTGGCACCCGGCGATGGGCACCGTCGCGGTGGGCCTCAACAACGGGGCCGGCAACGAGTTCTGGGCGACCGTGTTGGACGCGGGCGGCGACGACGCCCGGCAGGCGACGACGGCGGCCAGCCTCACGCCGACGTTCCTGACCACGGCGGGCGCCACGATCCCGGCCGACGACGTCGACGCGGTCAGCGGCGACTTCCGTATCCGGCAGACCGCCTCGCACGTCGACGTGGCGACCACCACGACGTTCACCGACACCGGGCTGCGCCGCGAGGTCACCGCCGGCGGCGCCGCCACCGAGATGGTCCCGCTCGTCCTGCGGCCCGACGACGCGCTGGCGTTCACCGGCAGCAACACGCCGGTCGCCTACAACACCGGGGCCAGCGCCGACGCGACGGGCTTCACGATCAGCCGCGCCGGGGTGACCGCGACGTTCTCCTGGGGCGCGGCGCGCGCGACGACGCTCGCGCCGACCAGCCACACCTTCTTCGCGGACGGCGCCCGGCGCCAGCACGTGCTGCGGGTGGCCCATCCGGGAACGCTCACCGTTGCCGTCGCTTTCTCCGCGTGATCGATGGTGCTATAATAGCGACATGTTGCCTGCCCAGCCCAACCGGTCCCTGATGGACGGCATCGCCTGCCTCCAGGCCCTGGTCAGCAGCGAGCGCCCGCTGGGCACCCGCGAGCTGGCCAGGCTCCTGGGGCTGGAGCCGACCCGCGTCAACCGCCTGTTGCGCACGCTGGCCGCGATGCACTTCGCGGAACAGGTCGAGGGCCGCAAGTACCGTCCCGGGACCGGCATCCACGTGCTGGCCGCGCAGAGCCTCCACGGCTCGGGGCTGATCGACCGCGCCCTGCGCCACCTGCGCGGCCTGCACGTCTTCGGCCACGCGGTGGCGCTCGGCGTGCTCTGGCGCGACCAGGTCAGCTACCTCTACCACGTGGGCACCCAGGACCCCGAGGCGCACATGGTCCAGGGCACCTCGTGGCCGGCCGCCTCCTCGGGCATCGGGATCGCCCTGCTCGCGCACGAGACCGAGGAGCACGTGCGCGAGGTGTACGCCCCCGGCGACGCCTCGCTGTTCCAACTCTCCTCCCCGCGCCCCCCGTTGGACGGCCCCGACGGCCTCATCGCCACCCTGGAACGCACCCGCGAGCAGGGCTACGCGCTGATCGGGACCGAGCCCGGGCTGAGCACCCTGGCCGTCACCATCGGCCAACAACCGTACGCGGCGGTCGGCATCTCCGGAGCCCTCACCGACGACGAGGTGCCGACCCTGCTGACGGCGCTGACCGCGGCGGCCAAGGAGATCGACGGCGGCCAGCCCTGACCGCTTGGCGGAGTTCCCCTCCCCGGCTCGCCCACGGTGGGAGTCGGCACGTTCAACACCTTGGCGAGTTGCAGCTTGAGGTGGAGTGCGACATGACAGCCGGAGCCCTCAGCCGGCCGGGGGAGCCACCGGGGTGAGATCGCGCAGGCCGGGCCAGTCGGAGGAGCGGAGGAGCGCGGCCGCCCGTTCCGTCGTCGGCTGGTCGACGGTGGCGACCGTCTCGTGGCCCGTGCCCAGGTCCTTGGCCGTGATGCGGAGCCATTCGTAGAAGCAGGCGACCGTCACCTCGATCCGCGGCACGCCGCGAGGAGCGGGCGGCAGGGCGAGTTCGAGGACCGCGAGGGTCCTGTTGCGCGCAGCGTCCTTCCGCTCGCCCTCCACGACGTGCAGCACCACGGTGGGCTGGTCGTCCGTGTGCGTGGTGAAGATCTCCGAGCGCTTCGTGGGGATGGTCTCGTTCCGCTGGAGCAGCTTCGCCGTGGTCCCGTCGTGCGTCTCGACGCCGATCGAGTGCAGGACGCCGTCGAGGAGCAGCACGTCCTTCACCGCCCCGGTCAGGACGCCCGCCTGGAGCGTCGCGCCGTGGGCGACGGCCTCCGGGCTCAGGCCGTGGTTGGCCCCCTGGCTGCCCGTGAGCCGGCCGATCAGGTCGCCCACCGCGGGCATCCGTGCGGCGCCGCCCGTCAGGACGACCCGGTCGATGGCGTCGAGCGGGTGCTCGGCGTCGGCCAGGACGCGTTCGACGGAGAACCGGCAGCGTTCCAGCAGGTCCCGGGTGAGCGTCTCGAACTCCTCGCGGCCCAGCTCCTCTTCGAGGTGGACGGGGCCGTCCGGTCCGGTGGCGAGGTAGGGCAGCCGGAGGGTCGTGGTGCGTGCCGCCGACAGTTCGATCTTCGCCGCCTCGGCCGCCGCGCGCAGCCGCTGGGCCGCGGCGACGTCGCCCGTGAGATCCACCCCGTGTCGCCGCCGCACGCGCTCGGTCAGGTGCTCGACGATCCGCTGGTCCCAGTCGTCGCCGCCGAGCCGGCTGTCGCCCGCGGTGGCCCTGATCTCCACGACGCCGTCGCCGAGTTCGACGAGGGAGACGTCAAGGGTGCCCGCGCCGAGGTCGAAGATCAGGACGGTGCACTCGTCCCAGTGCCGGTCCGCGTAGGCCAGCGCCGCGGCCGAGGGCGCGCTGATCAGCCGCAGAACGTTGAGCCCGGCCCGTTCCCCGGCCCGGATCAGCGCGGCCCGCTGGTCGCGCGGGAAGCCGGCGGGCACCGCCAGCACCGCGTCGGTGACCCGCTCGCCGAGGTAGGCCTCGGCGTCTTGGCGCAGGCGGGCGAGGACCAGCCCGGCGACATCCTCGGCCGACAGCCGGACGTCGCCCCGGGCGACACACCAGTCGGTGCCCAGCTCCAGCTTGGCGGCGCGCGCGCTGTGTCCGGGGTTGGTGAGGGCCTGCCGCTCGGCGGCCGTGCCGACCAGGACGTCCCCCTCGGCGGTGAGGGCCACCAGGCTGGGAGTGGTGGGCGCGCCCTGGGCGTTGGGGATCAGCGAGACCTCACCGCCTTCCAGCACGGCGACGGCCGAGTGCGTCGTGCCGAAGTCGATGCCGATGGCCCGGCGCGCCCGACGCGCGGCGTCTGGTCCGCCGTCCGGCGGCGCCGTGGCCTCGGCAGCCTCGGTAGCCTCGGCGGCCTCGGTAGCCTCGGCGGCCTCGGTGTACGGGGCGGTCGGGGGTGTGGCGTGCCGCTGGATGAGCGTGGTGACGCCGTCCGGCCAGGGTGAGCCGCCCGGGAAGTCGTCCGTCGGCTCCCAGTGCGCGCCGATCCGCGCCAGCAACGCCGCGAGCGCGGGCCGATCACGAGGATCCTTCGCCAGGCAGGCGTCGACCAGCTCACGCAACGGGCCCGCGAGCCCGTCCAACCGGGGCTGCCCGTTGACCACCCGGTGGAGCACCGCCAGCGGCGGGCCCTGGCCGAAGGGGCCCGCCCCCGTGGCGGCGAAGGCGATCACCGCGCCCAGCGCGAACACGTCCCCGGCCGGGCCGACCTCGCCGCCCTCGGCCTGCTCGGGCGCCATGAAGCCGGCCGTCCCCACCACCAGGCCGGTCGCCGTCAGCGCGGTGTCCTCCAGCGTCCGCGCGATCCCGAAATCGATCACCCGCGGCCCGTCGGCGGCCACCAGCACGTTCGACGGCTTCAGATCCCGGTGCAGCACCCCCACCGCGTGGATGGCCTGCAACGCCTCCACCAGCCCCGCCGCCAGCCGCCACACCGCGGCTTCGGGCAACGGCCCGGCCACACCGACCGCTTCCGCCAGATCGGGCCCCGGAATGTAGACGGTCGCGATCCACGGCCGGTCGTCCTCCGGCCCGGCGGCCATCACCGGAGCCGTGAACGCCCCGCCCACCGCCCGCGCCGCCGCCACCTCCCGCGCGAACCGCCGCCGGAACTCCCCCTGCCGCGCCAGATGCGGATGCACCACCTTCACCGCCACCGCCCGGCCACCCGGCGACCGGCCCAGGAACACCTCGCCCATCCCGCCGGCACCCAGCCGGCCCCGCAATCCGAACCCGCCCACCTTCACCGGGTCCCCGGCCCTCAGCGGTTCCACCCGCCCCCCCCCTTCCGCACCCAACACCTACGGCCCGGCGCCAACGTCCGGCGCCCGCAAGCAGGTTACGTTCCTCGGCTCCCGCCGTGGCCACCCAGGAGCCGAGTGCGCGCGGCGGGCCCACATCCGGATACGGGGCCCGGCCGTACGCTTCCCCGCGCGCCGGCCGGTGCCCCGTCAGCCCTCAGGGCGTGGGGAGTTCGGTGCTGATGACGTCCCCCGTCTGGTAGAAGAGGTGCAGGATCCCGCCGTGCGCGAGGGGAATCGGGTCGTGGGCCGTGCCGCCCCGGGCCGGCCCCGGCCACTCCGCCGGCATCTCCGGCGGTGCCAGGGGGGCGCCGTCCGCCAGCCGGTAGACGTCCACCTGGCCGTAGCCCGAGGCCAGCAGCACCTCGCCGGCGGCCAGCAGCTCGGGGCGGTTGACGAAGTCGTCGAGCGGCGCCGTCCACAGCTCCCGGCCGGTCCGCAGTCCTCGCGCCTCCGCGACCGGACCACCGAGGTGGATGCCGACGCCGTGCTCCGAGGAGACCGGCTCCATACCGGGTGACAGCCACAGCTCCTCCCAGCTGCTCGCGTCCCAGACCGGGCGGCCCGCGTCCCCGCCGTAGGAGCAGGAGACCCACTCGTCCGCCGTCCACCACGTGCCGCAGGTCTCCGGCGTCTCCGGCAGCGGCTCGCCGGTCTCCGCGTCCAGCACCGAACCCGCGCTGGTGCCCGAGTCGATGACGATCCGGCCGCCGGCCAGCCGCATCGTCTGCGGGTAGGCGCCCGGGACCTCCCGCTCCCACAGCCGCTCGCCGTCCTCGACCCGGAACGCGCGGAACAGCATGCTGAAGGAGGTGCCCGAGCCGGCGTCGCCGAAGTAGGCCACGTAGACGACGCCCTGATCGACGACGGCCCGGACCGGTCCGTAGCCGGGCGCCCCGGGGAACACCGTCTCCACGGTGTCGTCCACGGCCCGCACCCGGACCAGGTCCTCACCGTCCACCAGGAAGATGTCGCCGCCACTCACCGCCGGGGCGGTGAAGGTGGACTGGTCCTGCCAGGCGGGCCGGGTCAGCTCCGTGCCGTCCACCGCGCTCAGGACCCGGAGCTGCCTGCTTTCGTCGACCGTCACCAGGCAGGCGACCAACGCGTCGCTGACGGAGCAGGTCTCCGGGAGGCCGCCCAGGTGGGCCGACCAGGGGGCCCAGCCTTCCGGGCGCGCCTCCGGGTCGGCCGGCGCCCCGAAACCGACCCAGGGGCGGGTCTCGTCGGTGACGGGGTGGTACGCGAAGGTGGTGCGGAAGAACTCCGCCGACCGGGCGGGCACCTCCTCCTCCGGAGGGGCCGAAGCCGCGCCGTCGGGGGGCGCGCTCGCCTCCCCGTCCGTCCCGGTGCCGGCGGCGGGGTCGGGGGCGGCATCGTCGTCGCCGAAGACGAGGAGGCCGGCCACCAGACCGGCCAGCACCGCGGCCGCCGCCGCGCCGCCGACCAGGGCCAGCGTCCGCCGCGAGGAACCGAACCGGGAGGTCCGGGCCGCGGCTGGGGCGCGTTCCGGCCCCACCTCCGGCCCGGCCGGCGCGGCCACGGTGTCCAGCGCGGACGGCGGCGCCGGCGCCGCCGCCAGCACCCGGGCCAGGGCGCCGGCGTGCTCGTCGAGCAGCTCCCGCACCCCGGCCGGCCAGGGGGCCGGGTCGGCGGCCGGCTCGGGCGCCGCCCACAGCTCCACCAGCTCGTCGGCGCGCGGCCGGTCGGCGGGATCGGCCCGCAGGCAGGCGGCCAGGCTCTCCCGCAACTCCTCGGGGACGCCGGTGAGATCGGCCCGCGCCCGGCTGGTGCGCAGCAGGACGGCGGCGCCCTCCTCGTCGTGGAAGGGGCTGCGGCCGGTGGCGGCGAAGCAGAGCACCGAGCCCAGGCAGAACACGTCGGACGGCGCGGCCGGCGCGGTGTCCGCCCGCACCTGCTCCGGGGACATGAAGCCGGGCGAGCCCACCACCAGCCCGGTGGCGGTCAGCGCGGTGGCGTCCACCGCCCGGGCGATACCGAAGTCGATCAACCGGGCGCCGTCCCCGGCCACCAGCACGTTCCCCGGCTTCACATCCCGGTGTACCAGCCCCGCCCCGTGCACCGCCGCCAACGCCCGCGCCAGCTCGACGCCCAGCCGCCGCACCACCGGCACCGGCAGCGGCCCGCCCCGCGCCACCGCCTCGTGCAGGCTCGGCCCCGGCACGTACTCCGTCGCCAGCCAGGGTGGGTCGGCGGCCGGATCGGCGTCCAGCAGCGCGGTGGTGTACGGGCTGACCACCGCGCGGGCCATCGCCGTCTCCCGGCGGAACCGGGCCGCGAAGTCGGGGTCGGCGCCCAGCTCCGGCAGCAGGGTCTTCACCGCGGCCAGACCGGGGGCCTGGTCGGTCGCGGAGGCGTCCCGGCGCGCCAGGTAGACCTCCCCCATGCCGCCCGCGCCGAGCCGGGCCAGCAGTTGGTACGGGCCGACCCGCGTCGGGCCGCCCGTGGGCAGTGACTCCAGCATCCGAACTCCTCCTCCGTCCTGCGTCCCGTGGCTGCCCGGCGGTCAGGGCAGTTCGACCGAGACCGCGGTGCCGTCGGCCCACACCAGGCAGACGAGCCCGCCCACCGCCCACAGCAGCGGCGGTTCGCCGTCCGCCCCCGTGACGGGCAACAGCACCTCGTGCTCCGCGCCGTCGGCCGGTTCGTGGGCGTAGAGGGTGTCGCCGGCCACGAAGACCGCACGGGAACCCACATACACCGGTGACGTCACCGGCAGGTCGGCGGGTGCGCCGGGTTTCGGCCACAGCGTCCTCGGCCCGTTGTCCTGGTTGCCGATGGTGCCGTGGAGCAGCAACTCCCGGCCCTCCCCGGCATCGCGCAGGGTGAGCATGGTGTCGACGCCGAAGGCGCGCACGCTCTCCTCGCCGGGGCCGTCGGGCGGCACCAGCAGCGTGTCCGACTCGCCGCTGTCCCCCGCCAGTTCCAGCCGGGCCTCGCCCGTCAACCGGTAGAAGCCGCCAGCCAGTTCGCCGTCCGCCGGATGACGGCAGGCCAGGTAGCCGCTGAACAACCGGCCGTCCGCGCAGTAGGGCGCCCCGGTGACGTCGCGCGCCTGCTCCTCGCCGCTCTCGCCGGCCAGGCCCACCAGGCCATCGGCGCCGTTGACGTAGAGCGTTCCCCCGCCGTACGCCTGCACCGCCGGCACGGGCTCGCCCGCGTCGTCCTGGTGGGCCGGGCCCATCGGCTGGCGCCAGGACTCGGCCCCGTCCGCCAGCGCGTAGGCGGCCACCGTGACCCCCTCGTCGCCGACCGCGCCGAGGAAGACCGCGCCGTCCACGGCCAGCGGGCGGCCGCCGGGCTCCGGCCGGTCGCCGGGCAGCGGGCTGTCCCAGTACGGCTCCCCGGTCGCGGTGTTCCTGGCCCACAGCCGCCCGCCCTCGGCCGACAGCACCAGCGCGCCGCCCAGCGCCGGCGGGCCCAGGGACTCCGCCGCGGCGCCGGCGGCGGGCTCGGCCCGCCACAGCGGGGTGCCGTCCGCGACGGACAGCGCCTGCAGCGTGCCGTCGGCCAGCCGGCAGACCAGCAGCGAGGTGCCCAGGGCACAGTCCAGCGGGGAGTCGGCGAACGCGCCGGACCACGCCCGCCAGTCCGCCGGGCGGTCCACCTCGTTGTCCGGGAAGACCCGGCGCCGGTCGGGGCCGCCGAGGGCGTCCACGGTGACCCGTTCCGCCGCCGGCAGCACGGTGGTGCCCGCGGTGCCGCCGGGGCCGCCGTCCGCTTCGCCGTCGCCGCCGCCCGTGCCGTCGCCGCCGCGCGGCCACCACAGGGTGGCGGCGACGACCAGCACGGCGAGGCCCGCCGTCAGCAGGCCGGCCACCGCCCCGCGCCGGCGGCGGTCGGCGCGGGCCCGGGGGTGCGGGCCCGTCCCGGCCTGGGTGGGGACGTTCGCCAGCGCCTCCGCCGGGCCGGCGGTCGGCTGGGGCGGGGTGCCGGGATGGCCGGGCGACGGGGGCTGGGGCGGTCGGGGCGGCCCGGCCAGCAGCCGGCGCACCGCCGTCTCCTGGTCGACGATCAACTCCCGCACCGGGACAGGCCAGTTCGGCCCGCCCCCGTCACCCACCAGTCCGTGGCCACCGATCCGCGGGTCCACCGGCTCGCGCGCCTCCTCGTCCGCGCCGGCGGCGAGGCGCGCGGCCAGCTCGGCCGGCGTGGGACGGTCGGCGGGGTCGGCACGCAGACAGGCGGCGATCGTCTCCCGCAGGTCGTCGGGCACGGCCGAGAGGTCCGACTCGCCCTCCGCTATCCGGTAGAGCAGCACGGCCAGCGGCGCCTCCCCGAACGGGCCGACGCCGGTGGCGGCGAAGCAGAGCACCGAGCCGAGACAGAACACGTCGGAGCCGGCCGTCACCCGGCGCCCACCCGCGACATGTTCCGGGGACATGAAGCCCGGGGAGCCGAGCATCTTCCCCGTGGCGGTGAGGGTGGAGGCGGCCACCGCCCGGGCGATACCGAAGTCGATCAGCCGGGCGCCGTCCGCGGCCACCAGCACGTTCCCGGGCTTCACATCCCGGTGCACCACTCCCGCTTCGTGCACCGCCGCCAACGCCCGCGCCAGGTCAACTCCCAACCGCCGCACCACCGGGACCGGCAGCGGGCCGCCCCGGGCCACCGCCTCCTGCAGACTCGGCCCCGGCACGTACTCCGTGGCCAACCACGGCCGGTCCGCCTCGGCGTCATCGCCGAGCACCCGGGCCACCCGGGGATGCCGCACCGCGCGGGCGGCGGCGGCCTCCCGGCGGAACCTGGCGCGGAACTCCGGATCGACGGCGTACTCCCGCCGGACCGTCTTGACCGCCGCCAACGACTCCCCACCGGCCGGCCCCCGCGCCGTGCCCAGGTACACCTCGCCCATACCGCCGGCGCCGAGCAGCGCGAGCAGCCGGTAGGGGCCGACGTCCGATGGTGTGCCCGCTCTCAGGTCCCGCAGCATCGCCCCGCCCCGCCTCAAGCCGTCCCCGGCGCGGCCGACCAGCCGCCACCACGAACATCCGTTCCCCGACCCGGTTTTGGCCTCACCCTAAGCCCCGGTTCCCGACCGGCACGCGCCCACCCGGGGAACGAACCACCGGGCCCCCGGACCGCGCCGGGCCGCCGGGGGCCCGGCGCGTGACCGGCGACTACCTCCGGTCGGTGTCCGAGGGAGGCGTGGTGAGGCGGAACCGCAGGCACACCAGCGGCGTGTCCTCGTCCACCGGCGTGCCGATGGCCGCCCAGAAGCGCCGGTGCCCGGCCCGCCACTCCTCCAACGACCGGTCGCCCTCGCCTTCGGCTGCGGCGTGTGCCCAGGTGACAGCGCCGAAGGGCGCCAACGCGACGCTGGTGATCTCGACCGTGGCGACGGGGTCCCCGCCGTTGTCGAGCAGCGCCAGGCGCTCCCCCACGAACTCCAGGCCCTCCGTCTCCTCGACGTACTCGGCCAACAGGCCGGTGGTGGCGGTCTTCCTGCCGGCCAGGACCAGGGCGTTCAGCCGTTCCCGCAGCTCACCGGTCGTGCCGAGCTCCAGCGCCCGCATGCCGTCCACCCGTGGCCACAACGGGCCCACCTCCTGTCCTTCGCACCGCTCGTCCCGCACCGTTCGGGGACGGCCACCATCATGCCGTGCGCCGCCGGCCTCGCGGGACGCGGGTCGGCGGCGCCCCACCCACCCGTCACCGGGCCGCCTCGGCGGCTCGGCCCGGCGCGAGCACCGTGCGGAAGGCGCCCGCGACGAGCAGGGTGACGGCGACGAGCAGGCCGCTCGTCCACAGCGGCCCGAGGTTGCCGGCCCCCGTGTGGAGGGTGGTCGCGGCGATGAGCGGGCCGGTGGCGGCGCCGACGTTGAGCGCCGCGGTCGCGTAGGAGCCGGCCATGGTGGGGGCCCCGGTGGCCTCGTAGAGCACCCGCGTGATCAGGGTGCCGCCCAGCGCGAACGACAGGGCGCCCTGCCCGAGGACCAGGAGGCACAGGGCGACCGGCTCGTCGGCCAGCAGCGCCAGGGCCGGCCAGCCGACGAGCAGCAGCGGACCGCCGACCGCGATG
Organism: Streptomyces chisholmiae; assembly: GCF_031845445.1. Lineage (NCBI taxonomy): Bacteria > Bacillati > Actinomycetota > Actinomycetes > Kitasatosporales > Streptomycetaceae > Streptomyces > Streptomyces chisholmiae. The sequence goes on from NZ_JAVREO010000012.1 coordinate 40,962, forward strand.
ACCAGTCCGGGGCGCTGGTCGGACAGCCGGCCGGCGACCGTCACGCCGACGAGGGAGCCGGCACCGAAGAGCACCAGGACGACGGGGACCCACAGCTCGCCCAGCCCGGCGGTGTCGGTCACCACGGGCGCGAGGTAGGTGAAGCTGCCGAACGTGGCCGCGTTCACCAGCGCGCCCAGCAGCATCACCAGGACCAGTCGCGGCCGGCGGAGTTGGGCCAGCTCCGTGCGCAGGCTCGGCCCGCCGGTCGCCGTGTCCCGGGTGCCGCCGGCCGGGACGCCCCTCAGGATGCCGACGGCCGCGGGCAGGCAGAGCGCGGCGACCGCCCAGAACGTGGCCCGCCAGTCGAGGAGGGTGCCGAGCACGGCCCCGCCGGGCACACCGGCGATGGTGGCCACCGTGGTGCCGGAGAGCAGCACCGCCAGCGCGCGCCCCTTGCGGTCGGGCGGGACCAGGGTGGCGGCGGTCGTCAGGGCGACCGCGAGGAAGCCCGCGTTGGCGAACGCGGCGACGATCCGGGTCGCGAACAGGACGGGGAAGCTGGTGGTGACGGCGCCCACCACGTGGGCCGCCGCGAAGGCGAGCGTGAACCCGAGCAGGCTGGTGCGCCTGGGCCAGGTGCGGGCGAGCGCGGCCACCAGGGGAGCGCCGATGATCATGCCCACGGCGAAGGCGGAGATGAGGGTGCCCGTCGTCGCGACGGTGACGCCGAAGTCCGAGGCGATGTCCGGCAGCAGGCCGGCGAGCATGAACTCCGAGGTGCCCATGGCGAAGACGGCCAGGGCGAGCAGGTGCAGCGGGAGAGGCATCGGGTGGCTCCGAGGTGAGGAGAGGCACGAGAGGGTCTTCTCGTCACCGCGGCCAGCCCCCGGGCACCCGCGTCCGACCGCGGAGCGCGGCGGGGACGGCGGGGCTACGGACTCAGTGGTTGCGGGGGCTGACGGCGTGACCGAAAGCCCCCACCCTGTCCGACTCGGGACTCGACATGGCGGGCACGCTACCCGACCGCGGGCCGGCCCGTCACGCCGGTCCGGCCGGGATAATCCGGTGCCCCCGACGCCGTGGCCCGGCGACACTGGCCCGGGACCACTTGTCCGTACCAGCAGGGGAGTTACGTGGAGCACGACTGGCAGGAGCGGGTGGCGAACGCCATCGGCTGGGCCCGGGGGCACCTCGGGTCGACCGCCTACGCCTCGCGGTGTCTGGCGTTCGTGGAGGACGCCTACGAGCGGGCCAACGCGCTGGAGTTGTTCGGCGGTGACTTCGCGGCGGAGTCCGCCGAGTCGTACGGGGCGCGGGAGCAGACCGGGGAGCCGCCGGCCGGCGCGTTCGTCTTCTACGACACCAGCGGGGAGTTGTTGGGGCGGCGGCGGAACTGGGGGCATGTGGGGCTGGGGATCGGGGGCGGCCAGGTCGTGCACGCCTGGGACCGGGTGCGGATCGACCCCTACCTGGCGATAGCGGAGCTGGCGGGGCCGCCGGGCTGGGACGCACCTCGGTGGGCGGGGTGGGCGCCGGTCGAGCGGGTGCTGCGGGGGTGCCGGCCGCGGGACTGGACTCCGGAGGGGGACGCGGCCGGGGCCGCGGAGCGGGCGCAGGCGGCGCGGTTCGCGCCGGGGCCGCGCCCGGCCGCGGGGCCCGTCGCGTGACCGGTGGGTGCCGGCTGGCTCAGCCGTAGACGACGACGGCGAGGGTGCCGGCCCAGCAGACGGCCAGTGCCTGCAACATGCGGTCGCCAAGGACGACTTCGTCGGGCTCGCCGGCCTGGCCGCGGTCGACGTCCATGGCGTAGCGCAGCACCGCCATGACGAACGGCGCGATCGAGACCAGGGGCCAGATCGGGCTGTGCTCAGCCTCCCGGATCTCGAACGCCCACATGCTGTAGGTGGTGATCAGCACGGTGGCCGAGAGCGCCCACACGAACCGCAGGTAGGAGGCCGAGTAGGCGTCAAGGGAGCGGCGGAACGCGGTGTCGGTGCGTTCGGCGAGCATCCGCTCGGCGTAGCGCTTGCCGGTCACCATGAACAGCGAGCCGAAGCCGGCGACCAGCAGGAACCACTGGGAGAGCGGGATGCCGGTGGCCACGCCGCCGGCGATGGCGCGCAGCAGGAAGCCGGAGGCGACGCAGCAGATGTCGATGACCGGCTGGTGTTTGAGCCAGAGGCAGTAGGCGAGTTGGATGGCCACGTAGGTGCCGAGGAGGGCGGCCAACTCCCAGCGGGCGAGGGCGGCCAGGGTCAGGGCCCCGGTCAGCAGGAGCGCGGCGGCGGTCAGGGCCAGGTTGACCGGCACGACGCCGGCGGCGATCGGCCGGTTCCGTTTGGTGGGGTGGGCGCGGTCGGCCTCCACGTCCTTGGCGTCGTTGACGAGGTAGATGCCGGAGGCGGCCAGGGAGAAGGCCACGAAGGCGACGGCCAGGCGGGCCGCGGTGGCGGCGTCGAGTAACTCGCCGGCGGCGAACGGCGCGGCCAGGACCAGGACGTTCTTGGTCCACTGGCGCGGGCGCACGGCGCGCAGCAGGCCGGCGGCCGCGGCGCCCGGGCCGGCGGGGAGGTGCGTCTGGGTGGTCGCGCTCACGGCCCCTCCTGGTGGGGTCGGTCCCCGGGGCGGGGCGCGGGTCGGTCCCGGCCCGATGGCCCGGCGGGGTGGGGGGCCGGGTGGTGGGGCGCGGGCGAGCGGGTGGTGGGCATGGCGGTCTCGTCTCTGCCGGTGGTCAGTCGGCGGGCCGGAGGAGGGCGCCGGCGGCGGCCCGGTCGAAGAGTTCCTGGTAGGCGTCGAGGCAGGCGTCGACGCCGAACCGGTCGCGGGCCTCCTTGGCGTGGACGGCCCGCTGTGCGGCGGGCAGGTCGCGCAGTTCCTCGACGGCCCGCCAGATCGCGTCCGGGTCGCGGGGGGGCGCGAGCCGGCCGAAGCCGGTGGCCACCACGGGGTACCGGCCGCCCGGCAGGTCGGAGGTGACGCAGGGGACGCCGGCCATCATGGCCTCGGCCTGCACGATGCCGAAGGACTCGGCGACCGAGGGCAGGGCGAAGACGTCGATCGAGGCGTAGAAGTCGGCGAGTTGCCGGCCGCGCAGCAGGCCGAGCAGGGTGATCCGGGTGTCGTCGCCGATGGCCTCCCTGACCTCGGCGACGGCGCTCCTACCGCGCACGTCGGCGTGGTCGCCGCCGATGAGCAGCCGGTCCTCGGGGGCGGCGTGCCGGCGGAAGGCCCGCACCAGGTAGGGGATGCCCTTGTCCTCGACGATGCGGCCGAGGAAGCCGACGTGCAGCCCCCCGGAGGCGCGGTAGGCGGGGCGGCCGCCCTCCCGGTGCAGGCAGGGGGCGGAGATGGCCTGCCAGGGGCGGGTGCGGATGGTCGGCCACTGCAACGAGTGGCGGGCCTGGTCGTCGCTGTTGACGACGACGGCCGTGGAGCGGGCCAGGGCGTGCCGCGCCGAGCGGTTGACGGCGGCGACCTGGAGGGGGGTGGTCAAGGTGCGGGGCACCCAGACGTCGATGTGGTAGGTGGACACGGTGGGGACGTCCCGGCAGCGGGCCGCGATCCAGCCGGCCTCCAGCATGGGCAGGTGCAGGTTGAGCACCCGGGAGCGGCGGGCGACCCGGGCGACCAGCTTGGGGAAGCCGGGGGCCACCACGCCGCGGCCGAGTTGGGCGCGGACGGGGGCGCGGAAGATCTCGACGCCGGCGACGCGTTCGCGGCGCGGCAGGGCGCGGTCGTGTCGGGAGGTGACGACGGCGACGGACCGGCCGCGGGCGGCGAGCCCCTCGGCGAGGACCCGGGCCACCTCGGTGAGGCCACTGACGTAGGGGGCGTAGTAGTTGAGGGCGAGGCAGACGTCGTAGGCGGGCTCGGCCGTTGGCTGGTCGGTCACGGTCCTGCTCCTTCCGGGGTGGGGACGCCGGCCCGCCGGGGTGCGGGCCGGTCGGCGAGGGTGGCCGCGAGGGCGACCAGGCATTCGCCGAGGAGGGTGAGCAGCCGGCTGGCCGCGGCGACGACGCCGGCCGCGGGCAGCGGGAGGACGGCGGCGAGGACGCCGACGAGGACGGCCTCCCGGGCGCCGAGGCCGCCGGGCGCGATGACGACCAGGCTGCCGACGACGGTGGCCAGGGCGAGTCCGCCGACCGTCACGGGCAGCGCCGGCAGGGGTTTCGCGCCCAGTGCCACCGCGAGGAACCACACGTGCAGGCCGGTGACCAGCCAGCCGAGGACGGAGAGCAGCAGGCAGCGGCGGACCGCGCCGGGCCCGACCCGTTCGGCGGGGCCGCCGGTGACCCGGGCCAGCAGCCGGCCCAGGCCGTGGCTGATCAGCCGGGGTCGGGCGAGAACGGCGAGGAACGCGGCGGCCAGCGCGGCGAGCAGCGCCGTCGTCCCTCGGCCGCTCCCCCACCCGTCGCCGAGGACGACGAGGGTGGCGACCAGCGCGCCGGCGCTGAGCGAGGCGCCCAGGCTGACGGTGAAGGCGGTGACCACCAGCAGCCGGGGCACCCCCCGGCGGCCGGCCAGTTCCGCCTGCACCATGGCCGGCCACAGGGAGCCGGGCAGGTACTTGCCGAGCTGGCCGACCAGGCAGACCCGCAGGCAGCTGCGCAGCGGCAGGTCGCCGCCGGTCCCGGTCAGCGCGGCCCGCCAGGCCAGCGCCGCGACCAGCGCGCCGGCGGCGGTGGCCAGCAGCGCGGCGGCCAGCGGCGCCGGGTGCAGGGCGCGGGCGGCGTCGAGGGTCTCGGCGCCGTTGCCGGCCAGCCAGGCGAGCAGGCCGCCGAGCACGGCGGCCAGCGCCAGCACGGTCCAGGCGGCGCGCGGCACCCGGCGGCGGGTGGGGCCGGCTGGCGGGTCGGCGTGCCCGTCCGGGGCGGCCGGGTCAGAAGGCGAGCTTGGCGACACGGAGGGCCCCCTCCCGCCACGGTGAGCGGTGGGTGCGGCCGGTGGGGGCGCCGGTCAGCTCGGCCTGGTGCTCCCGCCACCAGCGGTAGGTGCGCAGGATGGAGGCGCGGTTGGACCAGCGCGGGCGGCAGCCGAGCACGGTGGCGGCCCGGTCGGTGGTGACGTAGGAGTCGCGGCGCAGCTTGGCCAGCAGCCGGCCGTAGACCGGGGAGAGCCCGGTGGAGTCCAGTAGCCGCAGCAGCGGCAGGGCGGGGGCGGCGGGCACGGTGCGGATGCGGCGGCCGTAGCCGGCCTCGTCGAGGACCGCTTGGAAGTCCTCGGCGAGGGTGCCGAACTCGGTGGCGGCGATGTTGAAGTCGGTGTTGACCCGATCGGCGGGGCCGTGGATGGCGGCGCGGGTGGCGGCGACCAGGTCCTCGACGTCGAGCATCTGGGTGCGGACCCGGCCGCCGTCCAGCAGCGGGAAGTGCCGGCCCTCGTCGGCCCACTGGAAGAGCATGGCGAACAGGCCCAGGCGCTGCGGGCCGAGGAAGGTCTTGGGGCGCAGCACCGGCACGGTCAGCCCGGCGTCCCGGGCGGCGCGGCAGGCCAGTTCGGCGCGGATCTTGGCCCGGCTGTAGGGGTCGACGGGCCCGAACTCGGCGGTCTCCGGGGTCGGTACGTGCTCGGGCAGCCCGTAGACGGCGGTCGAGGAGACGTGCACGACGCGGGGCACGCCGGCGGTCCTGGCGGCGCTCAGCACCGACTCGGTGCCGCGGATGTCGACGTCGGCGATCTCGTCGGCCGGGTAGCTGGGCAGCGCGGCCGCCGCGTGGACCACCACATCGGCGCCGCGCACCGCGGCGAGCACGGCGGCGGTGTCCCGCACGTCGGCCCGCACGGTGCGCGGGCCGGGCGCCCCGGCGGGGGCGAGGTCGTGCACCTCGGCGGCCACGTCGAGGGCGACGACGGTGTCGCCGTCGCGCAGCAGCCGTTCGACGAGGTGCCGGCCGAGCATGCCGGCGGCGCCGGTGACCGCGACCGTGCGCGGGGGCTTGGACCTGGTCGGTTCGCTGGCCACGTCACTCACCACTGCCTCCACCGTTCACCGTTGTCGTGGTCGCCCGTCGGGGCGGCGGGTCCCGCGGTCGGGCCGGTCATGGGGCCGGCCAGCCGTCCTCGACGGCGCGGAGGACGTCCTCGGTCTCCGCGCCGAGGAGCCAGTCGGTCATGCCGGTCCAGAACGTCCCGGTGCCCACGGCCGACGGCATCAGGTCGGAGCCGTCGAACCTGACCACCGTCTCGGGGTGTTGCAGCAGCTCGGCGGCCAGCCGTTCGGCCTCGCCGGGGATGCCGGCGGCGTCGAGACCGCTGTTGGGCGAGACCCAACTACCGAGTTCCGCCCGGCTGTTGGCGAACTCGGGGCCGGCCAGGTAGGCGCGCACCGCCGCGACCTCCGGCCGGTCGGTGAGGCCGACGACGAAGTGGCCGCCGACCACCGTGGCGGGCGCGGCGTCCAGGTCGACGGGCGGCAGCGGGAAGGCGGCCACCGCGCCGTCCGCGCCGATGTCGGTGCCGGCGGGCCAGTGGGTGGCGAACGAGGATGCCTGGTTGTACAGGGCGCAGCCGCCGTCCAGCAGCCGCAGGCCGGCCTCCTGGTACGGGGTCTCGGCGATGGCCGCGGCGCCGCCGCCCGCGCCGTCGCCGGCGAACTCCGGGTCGCGGAGGATCTCCCCGGCCCGCTCGGCGGCGGCCACCACCCGCGGGTCGTCGAACGGGATGGTGTGCTCGACCCAGGCGTCGTAGACCTCGGGCCCCTCGGCGCGCAGCAGCACGTCCTCCACCCAGTCGGTGGCCGGCCAGCCGGTCGCGACGCCGGACTCGATGCCGACACACCAGGGGGTGGTGCCGGTGGCGGCGATCTCGGCGGTCAGCTCGGTCAGTTCGTCCCAGCTGGTCGGCACGGTCCAGCCGTGCGCCCGGAAGAGGTCGGGCGGGTACCAGACGAAGCCCTTGACGTTGGCGTCCAGCGGGGTGGCGTACAGCTCGTCCGCGACCGTGCCGTAGGCCAGCCAGCTGGGCGAGAAGTGGGCGCGGGCGGTGGCCGCCACGTCGCCGGCGGCGGGGGCCAGCGCGCCCCGCTCGGCGAGGGTGCGGACCAGTCCTGGCTGCGGGACGAGGGCGATGTCCGGCGGCTCGCCCTCGGCGACCAGCTCGCCGATCCGCGCCTCGAAGTCGTCGCTGCCCTGGTAGTCGAGCTGGATGCCGGTGCACTCGGTGAACGTCGCCCAGGACTCCTGGAACCGCTCCGCCTCGGCGCCCCTGATCGGGCTGAACAGGCTGACGGTGGTGCCCTCGTGACCCCGCTGGCCGGCGTAGCCGGCGCAGGCGTCGTCGTCCCCGGCGGGGGTCGCGGTGCCGGTTTCGGCCTCCTCGGCGGCGGGGGCGGACGAGCAGCCGGCGGCCAGCGCCACGGCGGTGGTGAGGGCGACGGCCAGGGTCGTCCGGCGGGTCGTGGTGGTCATCGGTCGTCCTCCGGTGCGGTGGGCACGGACAGTTCGAGCAGCTGCGCGGTGTGGTCGGAGTTGCCGTCCGGGTCGAGGAACCGGTAGTCGCGGACGCCGAGCCCGCCGGCCACCAGCGCCCAGTCGTTGCGCCACAGCTGGGGGACGCCGCCGCCGACCCGCCAACTCGTCGGGTGCAGCAGGCCGGTGCTGGCGACGGCGTCGGTGGTGATGTCGAGCAGCGCGCGGTTGTCGCCCATGGCGGGGCTGGTGTTGAAGTCGCCTGCGACCAGCAGCGGATGCGGGTTGTCGGCGACCGCGTCGGTCAGCGCCCGGTACTCCTCGGCGCGGCGCTGCTGGCGTTCGCGGATCTCCCGGTAGAAGGCCGGCGTCAGCGGGTTCTCCTCCATCATCAGCTGCACCGGCATGTGCACGTTGTAGGTGGAGACCACCTCCTCGCCGACCGCGTGGTCGACCCGCAGCCCGTAGGGCGCCGGGAAGGCCAGCGCGGGCTCGTCGCGGGAGTGGACCACGTCCCGCCCGGCGACCGGCAGCCGCGAGAGGGTCAGCAGGGTGCCGTCGGCGACCGCCTCGTACTCGGAGAACGCCTCCCGCACGTCGGCCAGGTCGGTGATGGGCACCGGCGTCTCGTCGACACGCCGCATGTGTTCCTGGAGCAGGTACACGTCCGCGTCGAGGGACCTGAGGTAGTCGAAGAGCGCGCCCCGGTCGCGGCGGTCGGTCCAGATCCCGTCCCGGTTCTGCGCCCAGTAGTCGGTGTTGAGGGTCACCACCCGCACGATGGGGCCTGGGCCCGCCGACCAGTCGGCCCCGTCGAGGGCGGCGAGGTTGATCCCGGACCAGGGCAGGCCCACCACGAGGGCGATGGTGGCCCGGCCCAGGATCAGCGGCCGCCAGCCGCGCAGGAACGCGCCGCCGACCAGCAGCAGGAGGGGGACGACGAGGAAGGTGATCGGCGGCAGCGTCCCGGGGATGACCCACAGCCAGAAGTTGCCGGTCAGCACGTTGTGGGCCAGCGCGAAGACCATCCAGGCCAGCGCCACGGCGGCGACGACCCGCACCAGGGGCGGGCGTGGGCGCGGCGGTGGCGCGGGTTCCTGGACGGGCTCGACGGTGGCGGTGTCGGTGGTGGTCACGGTGGGGTTTCCCCTCGGTTCGCTGAGCGGGCCGGGCCACGGCCACGGCGTGGAACGCGGCCGTGGCGGCCGGTGGTTGGGGGCGGGGGTGGGCACCGCCTGGGTGGGGCGGCGCGCCGATCGGGGAGCGGGTTCCGGGGCCGGCGGCCCGGGTGGGGCGGCGTTCGGGAGCCCCGGGCAGCGTGGGGACGCCGCGGGGCGCGCGGCAGGTCGAGCCGTGCTTCGCCTGACGGCGGGAGCCGGCGGTTGCGCTTCGCTTCCGTAACTGGGTGCTCAGGAGTCTGCGGTGACCGCTCGCGCACCGGCAAGGGACTTCGGCTGTCCCGGACGCGGCCCGGCTGTCCGGGCGTCGTCAGCGGCCTGTCCGGACCGGCGTCCGGTCCGTCCCCGAGCCTCGGACCGGACGGGGAACGCTCCGGACAAGGTCACTCTTCGCGGGGAGACCGACCAATTTCATTCATCTGCGCCCGCTTCACGGCACATGCCAGCGAAACTCGGTCAACTCCCTATAAGAAACGGTCACAGCCGGCCGGGGCCGAACTGTGCCGAAATCCCGGGAACCGCCCCCACCCGTGACCGCCCAGCAAACGCCCAAGGTCATGAGCTGCCGAGGATTCATCATCCGCGCAACGGGTCAGGCTTGCGTGGATTGCTAGTTGAGGGGAGAGACATGCAGCGCTTCCGATCGCACCAAGACATGCCAAGCCCACAGCAAATCACCACCGTCGGCGAGTTCGTCCACGCTCTCGCGCGACTCAAGTCCGCCTCGCGCCTCACTTTTCGACAGCTGGAGGAACGGGCCTCCCTCTGCGGCGAGACCCTGCCCCGCAGCACCATGGCCGACATGCTCAGAAGGCCGACCCTGCCCAGGGCCGAGCTGGTGGCCGCGTTCGTGCGCGCCTGCGGCTGCCCGCTCCGGAACGTCAACGCCTGGCTCGCCTCGCACCACCGGCTCGCGCGTCGCCGCGGCCCGTCCCGCCCCCCGCACCCGGACCCGGCGGCCGCCGAGCCGACGCCGCCGGCGCCGCCGACCGGGCGGCCGCTGCCCCGAGCCGTGATTCCCAGCCAACTCCCGCTCACCCCGGGTGCGTTCACCGGCCGGGAGGCCGAGCTGCGGGCCCTCGACCGGGCCACCACCGGAGCCGACCGGGTCGCCCTGGTGGTCGTCACGGGGCTGCCCGGCATCGGCAAGACCAGCTTCGCGCTCCGCTACGCCCACCAGTTCGCCGACCGGTACGGCGACGGCCATCTCTACCTCGACCTGCGCGGCCACGCGCCGGACCCGACGCTGACGCCGATCGAGGCGCTGGAGCGCCTGGCCCGCGGCCTCGGCGCCGAGGCCGGACGGACCCGGACCACGGTGGAGGAGGCCGCGGCCCGCTACCGGTCGCTGCTGGCCGACCGGAAGGTGCTGCTCCTGCTGGACAACGCGGCCTCCGCCGAACAGGTGCGCCCGCTGTTACCCGGCGCGGCCCACAGCCTGACCCTGGTCACCAGCCGCCGGCGGCTCTCCGGCCTGCTCGCCGGGGAGGGCGCCCACCGGATCAGGCTGGGCGTCCTCCCGGCCGAGGACGCCCGGCGGCTGCTGGCCCGGCTGCTCGGCGCGCGCCGGGTCGACGCCGCGCCGGAACAGACCGCGGCCCTCATCGACGCCTGCGCCGGGCTGCCACTGGCGCTGCGGATCGCCGCCACCCAACTCGCCGACGAACCCTGGCGCCCCCTCCAGGACTACGTCGCCGAACTGCGCGAACACGGGCTCGCCGTCCTCGCCCTCGACGACGAACGGCACACCGTCAGCGCGGTCTTCGACCTCTCCTACCGGCAACTCGCCCCCGGGGCCCGCCGGATCTTCCGACTCCTCGGGCTGGCGCCCGACCGCGACCTCACGATGGACGCCCTGGCGGCGCTGAACGGCACCACCCCGACCACCACCCGGACGCTGGTCCGCGCCCTCACCGACGCCCACCTGCTGGACGAACACGCCCCCGGCCGTTACCACCTCCACGACCTGCTGCGGCAGTACGCGCGCCACCTCGCCGAGACGGAGGACCCCACCGACGCCCGCGCCGAGGCCCTCGACCGGCTCACGGCCTGGCACCACCGGGCGACGACGGCGGCCGCCTAGGCGCACCGCGCCCGCCAGTAGGCGAGGTGGCGGCGGGCCTCGCGCGTGGCGGGGTCGTCTGGCCCCTGCACACGGGCCCGGTCGGCGATCAGCTCGGTGTAGTCCGCCGCCGCGGCGTGCGGATCGCCGGCCTGGCCCCGCCAGTGGGCGAGGTTGTGCCGTGCGGCGAGCGTGTCGGCGTGGTCGGGGCGCTGGAGTCGGGTGCGGTCGCTGACGAGTTGGTGGAGCTCCCGCACGGCGCTCCGCGCGTCGCCGGCCAGGCCCCGCCAGTGGGCCAGGTTGTTCCGCATGTTGAGGGTGCCGGCGTCCTGCTGCTCCCGGAACAGCTCGACCAGCGGGGCGAGTTCGGCGACGGCGGCCCGCGCGTCCCCCGCCGCCGCGTACCAGGAGGCGAGGTGGTGCCGGGCGGCGAGGGTGTCGGGATGATCGCGTCCCTGCACCTTCTGCCGGTCCTCGACCACCTCGCGGGCGACCCGCGCGGCGGCCGCCGGGTCCCCCGCCTCCCCCAGCCAGCGGGCCAGCGCCTGCCGGGCGGCGAGCACCTCCGGGTGGTGTTCGACCAGCACCTGGCGCGCGTGGGCCAGCAGCTGACCGAACGCCTCGGCGGCGTCGGCGGCGTGGCCGGCCTCCCCCCACCAGTGGGTGAACGCGTGCCAGGCGGCGATGCTCTCGGGGTCGTTCGGACCGTGCACGCGCAGCCGGGCCGCGACGAGGCCGGAGAACGCGGCGGCCGCGCCGTGGGCGTCGCCGCCCCGCCCTCGCCAGAGCGCGTGGTTGTGGCGGGCGGCGAGGGTGTGCGGATGGTACGCGCCCAGGCGGTCACGGGCGCGGTGGACGAGATGGCCGAAGTGCTCGGTGGCCGCCTCGACCAGTCCCGCCTCCCCCATGCTGTCCCCCACCCGGTAGAGCACCCTGTGCACCCCCTCGGCACCGCACAGGGCGTCTTCCGCGCGGCGCCGGAGCGCGTGGGCGCTGGCCCGCAGGACCTGGGCCAGGGCGGTGTCGCGCTCGACCTCCGGCCACGCGGCCCACAGCGCGTCGGCGCCGACGCGCGCGCAGTGCCGGAGACGCTCGGGGGACATGGCGTCGCGGGTGGCGTGCTGGACGAGGCGGTGGACGCGGACCGCCCGGTGCGGCGCGTCGGGGTCGTGGTCGATCAGGTTCAGGCGGTGCAGGGCGCGCAGCGCGTCGTACGGCCCGGCCCTCTCCCGTTCGGTCCCCCCAGCGACGAGATGGCGCTGCGCCGGCCGGCCGCTCAGGACGGTGGCGGGAATGCCGTGGGGGTCGAGCATCGCCACCAGCTCCAGCATCGGCAGGGCCTGCCCGGTCGGGGTCAGCTCGTTGGCCCGCTGGACGGACAGGGTCCATGTCGCGTGCAGCGGGCGGAGCTGGTCGTCGGGCAGCCGGTCGGGGGCGGTGTCGGCCAGGGGCCGGCTCTCGGCCACCATCTCGCGGTAGACGGCCACGGTGCGGCCGGTGTCCACGAGGTAGGCGGCGGCCTGGGAGAGCGCCAACGGCAGGTGGTCGAGATCCTCGGCCAGGGAGGTGAGCTGGTCCTCGGGCTCGGTCCGCCCGTGGGCACGCAGCGTCTCGGCCAGATAGGCACGGGCCAGCCCGGGGGTGAAGCGGCCCACCGTCAGCGACCGGCGCCCGTCCCCGAACAGCGCGGCGTCGCGGCGCCGGGTGGTGACCAGGGTGCGGCCGTGCGGATGCTCGGGCGGCCACAGCCCGCGCAGGTCGTCGGGGTCGGAGACGTCGTCGAGCACCACCAGCCACCGGCACGCCGCGCTCGCCGCCCCGGACGCCAGCCAGGCGAGGAACGCCTCGGCGGCCCGCCACTGGTTGTCCGGGTCGGCGCGGCACAGCTCCCGGCCGGCCTGCGCGTAGTCGGCGATGAGCGCGGCCCTGCTGCTGGCGGTGGCCCAGACCAGGAGATCGACCTCACCGTCCCGGTACGCGGAGCCGGCGTAGGCGGCGGCGAGTTGGGTCTTGCCGACCCCGCCCATGCCGGTGATCACCTGGCAGCGCACGGGACGGTCCGCGCCGTCGAAGCCCTCCCGCAGGAGTCGCTCCTCCGCCCGGTGTTGGAAGCACTGCGCCCGGACGGGGAGCAGGCCCACCCGGAAGGGCAGGGCCGCGGGCTCCCGCGACCCGCGCAGCTGAACGACGGTGAACTGGCCGGTGTTGGCGAACCCGCCGTCAAGGGCGTGGGCGTCACCGGTGCGCGAGACCCGCACGCCGCCGTCGGGCGCGCCGGGGGGCTCTCCGGTCTCGGCCGTCGCTCCGCCGCCGCCCGGGTGTCGCGGGGCGCGCGGCGCCGTCACCGCACCCGGCGGCTTCGGCTGACGCGCCCCTGACAGTCAACCGGGCTCGATGCCGGAGTTGGCCACGCTGTCCGGTCCGGTCGCCGTGGCGGAGCCGGTACGCACGGCCCGCGCCCGTCGTCCGCCTCGCCCGCGGGGGCGCCGAACACCGGACTGGGCGCGCCCACCGTCCCTGGCCTCCGCGGCGCCGGTGCGGTGGGCCTCGTCCGCGGCGTCCGCACCGGACGGGCCGCGGGGCGCCGACAGCACCGCCCACGCCAGGGCCGCCACCCCCGTCGCCGACTGCAGTGACGCGCCGACCAACGCCCCGGCGTCCTGGTCGCCCAGCAGCCAGACCACGGGGGTCGACACAATCGCGACCACCGCCAGAGCCACGACGGCGCCCCTCCACCCACGCGTCACGTCCGCCTCCCTCCACGGCCGCCGGACCGCCTAGCCGGTCCCCGGTGACGGCTTGCCTGTGTCAACGCTTCGCGAGGACCCGCCGGTTCCAACAGAAAGAACAAATCCGACACCACGCGCCCCGCCCGCCCCACGCCGCTCCCTCGTCCCACCGCCCCGGCCCGCGGCACCACGGCGAGCGCCCCCGCGCTGACGCGTCAGGTCTGCCCATGGCGCCGGACCGCCGGGCCCGCTCGCCAGGAGCGGGCACCGCGCGGACCCGCCCGACGCGGGGTCAGGCCGCGTCGGCGAGCGTCGCGCGCAGCAGCGCGGCGAACTCGGCCGGGTGGGTGGTCAGACCGACGTGCCCGCCGGGGAAGGGAACCAGTGCGGTGCCGAGGCGTTCGGCGAGGAACCCGGCGGCGCGGTGCGGCAGTTCGCCGGCCGAGTCCCGCCCGCCGGCGAGCACCAGCCGGTCCGACCGCGCGCGGAGCCGCTCGATGTCCGGGCGGTAGCGCATGAAGGACGGCACCACGCGGCCGATGAAGTAGGGCAGGTTGGCCATGGTCGCCTCGGCCCGCTCGGCCGCCCCCGGCGGCAGCGCCACGGACTCGGGCGGGACCTCCCCCTCCCGCAGCAGGCCGGCGGCGAAGACGGTCAGCGCCGGCCCGAGCCCCTCGGCGTGGAACGTCCGCCGCACCCGCTCGACGAACGCCAGTTGGTCGGCCGCGTCGGGCAACACCCGCACCACCGGCGGCTCGTGCGCCACCACCCGGGCGACCCGTCCGGGGTGCGCGGCGAGCAGGTGGAGCGCGACGACGGCACCCGAGCTGGCCCCGAAGACCCGGGCCGGCTCGTCGGGTGACAACGTCTCCAGCAGGCGGCACGCGTCCTCGGCGTGCTCGGCCACCCGCTGTTCGGCGGCGGGATCGTCCAGCACGCTGCGGGAGATGCCGCGCGGGTCGTAGGTCACCACGGTGTACTCGCCGGCCAGGTCCTCGGCGACCGACCGGGTGGAGTCGGCGCCGCCGGTCCCGCCGGATATCAGCAGCAGGAGCGGGCCCCGGCCGCGCACCTCGTAGTGCAGGGTCGCGCCGGGCACCCGCAGGCCGCGGTGGGTCGGCTCGGTCATGTGGTGTCTCCTTCGTCGGGCGCTGGCCAGTGCAGGAGGAGGGAGTGCAGGGCGTCGAGGGCGCGGCCCCAGGACTCCTCGGGGGTGCGCTCGTGCGCGAAGCCGCCGGCGGTCTCCAGGGCGACGAACCCGTGGAACGTGCTGCGCAACAACCGGACGGCGTCGGTGAGATCGGGCTCGGCCAGCCCGTAGCCGCGCAGCATGCCGTAGGTCAGCTCGACCGCGCGGCGCGGTCCCGGCGCCCGCGCGGCCAACTCCGGGTCGATGCGGATCGGGGTCTGGGTCGCCAGATAGCGGCCGGGGTACTGGTGGGCGTAGTCCCGCCAGGCGTTCGCGTAGCCGATGAGCGCGTCCCGGCCGGCCCGGCCGGCGGTCGCCTCGGCGATCCGCAGGGTCTTCTCGTCCGCCGCGAGCAGAGCGATGCGGCCGCGTAGTTCGGCCAGGTTGCGGACGTGGCTGTAGAGGCTGGCGTCCTTCACCCCGAGGCGTCGCGCCACCCGCGCCATGGTGACCTGGTCGAGCCCCGCCTCGTCGGCGAGTTCGGCGCCCGCGAGCGTCACGCGCTCCGTCGTCAGTCCGGCCCGTGCCATGGGCCCCTCCCCTCCTAGGGGTCCTAGATATAACCTAGGATCCCTAGGTAAGCCAAGTCGGGCCTTCCGCGCTCCCGGCCCCGCCTCACAAGGACCTGACGCTCCGGGCCGCAGGAGGCGCGCAATAGCCTGGTCGCGGCCCAGACGTCAGCCGAGGCCGGGCGGTGGGGCGCGGTGCACGCTCCGCACCGCGGCCACCGCCGGTGGCACGATCGGCCACGGGATCGCGGAGCTCAGGGCTTCCAGGCGTCGCCTCACGCTGCTGGCGATGCCCTTGCCGAGGACGAACCGGGTGGGCGTGACTGCCCGCTCGGCCCCGGCGAGCAGGGGCAACGCCTGGACGCTGCGCATGCCGGTGTTGCTCAGCACCAGGTGCCGCAGCCGGTGCGGCCCGGCGGCGAGGCCGGCGGCGATCGCCGTCGCGGCCTCGGTGTCCACGCGGTTGTCCGGGGCCCCGAGGACCGCGGCGGCCTTGACCCGTCCCAGATCGAGCAGTTCGACGTCGGCCGCCACCGCGGCGGCGACCAGCTCCGTCACGGCCGCGGCGCCGAGCCCGGAGCTGGCGAAGGAGAGGCGCCGCAGACGCCCGCGCGGCGCCCGGCGCAACGCCTCCGCCACGGTCCGCGCTCCCGGGTCGCCCAGACTGGCCGCCGAGACGTAGAGCTCGTCGAGCAGGCCCGCCTCCAGCACGGGGGCCAATGCCTCCGCCCCGGCCGGACCGAGCGGATTGCCGCCCAGGTAGAGCCGCTCGAAGCGATGCCCCGATGCGAGCACGGCGCTGGTCAGCCGGGCCAGCCCGGTGGCGTCGAGACCGGTCTGCACCAGGTCGAGCGTGCGCAGCTCGGAGGCGGCGGCGACCAGCTCCGCACCTGCGTGCCCGGCCCGGCCGCCAAGCGGGTTGCGCTTGAGCCATAGCCCGGCCACGGCCTGCGGCGAGGCCCGCAACTGGTCGGCGATCCGGCACGCGCCAGCGGCGGTGATGCCGTTGCAGCCGAGGTAGAGCGTTCGGACGCCGGTGCCCGCGCTGCGGGCGGCGACCTCGGCCGCGCCGTCGTCACCGAGACCGTCCGTGCCGAGCAGCAGGTGCCGGATCGGCCCCGGCCGCCCCTCCGCGTCGACGCGCGCCCGGAGCGCGTCGGCCACCAGCGCCGCGCCTTCCGGGCCGACCTGAGACTTGCACAGGTCGAGGCGTCCGTCCGGCAGCACCGTCCCTGACGGGAAGTCCACCCGCTCCTCGGTGGCCCGCCCCGCGCGCAGCCAGGTCAGCAACGGTCCCAGATCGACCGGTCCGCTCACCACGCCGCCTCCTGGTAGTCCTTGAGGAAGACCCCGGAGACGGGGCACCCGGCCTCGCCGCGCACGATCGGGTCGTAGATCCGAGCCGCGCCGTCGACGACGTCGAGCGGGGTGCGGAAGCCTCGCTCAGCGATCCTGGCCTTCTTCGGCGCCGGGTTCTCATCGGTGATCCACCCGGTGTCCACCGCGCACATATGCACGCCGTGCGTGGCGAGTTCGGCCGCGCTGGTGCGGGTCAGCATGTTGAGGGCGGCCTTGGCCATGTTGGTGTGGGGATGCCCGCCCGTCTTGAGCCGGACGGCGAAGCGTCCCTCGACGGCGGTGACGTTGACGATGTAGCGGCGCGGGTACGGGGAGGCCAGCAGCAGTGGCAGCAGCCGATCGCAGAGCAGCGCCGGCGCCAGGGAGTTGACCAGCTGGGTCTCCAGCACCTCGGCCGGGTCGAGTCCGCCCAGCCGGGCCGACCAGGAGTTCTCCGGCGCGGTGTCGGGCAGCAGCCCGGCCTCGTCGACGGGGGCGTCCAGGACGCGCCCGGGACCACCCGCGGCCTCCAGCTCGGCGGCGGGCCAGACCGGAGAGAGCGCCAGCGTCGGCGCGAACCCCGGCGCGTAGCGGACACCTGCACGCCGACCGGCGGGGAGCGCCTCCCGTTCCCCGGCCGCGAGACGGGCGTAGGACTCGGGCGGCCGCCGGAGCGTCTGTGCGGCGTTGTTGACCAGGATGTCCAGCGGACCGCCACTCGCACGCAACTCATCGCACAGACCCAGCACTTGCCGAGGGTCGCGCAGGTCGATGCCGACGACGGTGAGCCGGTCCAGCCACGCCGCGCTGTCGGGTACGGCCTGGAACCGGCGCACGGCGTCACGGGGAAAGCGGGAGGTGACGATGAGTTCAGCGCCGTCGCGCAGCAGCATCAGCGACAGCTGGAAGCCGATCTTCACTCGGCCGCCGGTGAGCAGTGCGCGTCGTCCACGCAGGTCCGTGGTCAGCCCGCGCCGGGCGGCGTTGTCGGCCGCACAGGCCGAGCAGAGCAGGTGGTAGAAGGCGTCCAGCTGTTGGTAGGACCGCTTGCACACGTAGCAGCGGCGCGGCTTGCGCAGCTCCCCGGCGGGCTCGTCCCCGGACGGCGCGGCGAGCGGGGCGTCCTCGCGTCGCGCGGTGGCGCCCGTCGCGGTCCGCGCGCGCAACGCGGCGTCCGCCTCCCGCACTTCGTCCCGTCGTGCCTGGCGGCGCTGCCGCCGGCCCTCGCGCGCGAAGGACTCGGCGACGCGCTCCGCCCGCAGCCGTGACGGGTCGTCCGCCGGCAGCTCGCTGAACGCGTGGACCAGACGTGAGAACTCGGCCAACTCCGCGTCCCGCACTGCCGCTCTCCCGCTCCAGTCGATCCTTCGATGCCGTGTGGTCCCGGCCGGATTCGAACCGGCGTGTCCACCTTGGCTGGGCGGTGCGCCTGCCTCTGCGCTACGGGACCTGGAACTGCGGATGTGCGACCTCACTATGCACCATCCATACCGGCGGTTACCAAAAATTCTGGCTGCCCTTCGGCATGCCTCCGCGTTCCTCGGGTGATCTCCTCCCCAGGGTCGTCGCAGAGCGGGGTTGCGGGAGGATGGTGGACGCTTTCGCGCCGGTCCATCCAAGGCAGGGATCGGGGAACGATCACCCGAGCCCTGGGGAACGATCTCCAGATGACCGGCCTCGGTCTTTCATCAAGCCGCTGAGCGTTGCGGTTGAGTCTGGGTTCTGAGTGGGCTGGGTCGTGACGGTGTGGTGCGGGCACGCGGCAAGCCCGGCGCGGTGGCCGGGTAAGGACTTTCTCGGTGAGCCTGGCCGAGGTCGAGCAGGCCCACGCCTGACCCACGCGGCCGATCCGCCCGGCCCTGCCGCACGATCGACAAGGTGTTGAAATCCGGATGATGCGAAAGGAGCCGGGGCGCTAGCGTACCCGTATGGATCTTGAACCTGGAAAGACCGTGCCCGCCGTTCCCGTTCCTCTCGATGCCGAACTTCGGGTCGCTTATGACGCCTACCTGGCGGAGGAACCGGATTTGGCGCCGATGACCCCGGAGAAGCTGTCGGTGATCCGCGCGGAGGCCGACGCCGAAGTGGCGGCGCTTGAGGACCTCAGCCAGGGCGGGCGCTTCACCGTCTTCCAGCCCTCGGTGCCCGGCCTGGACGGCGCCCCCGAGATCCCGCTGCTGGTGTGCACCCCCTCCGGCGCGCCCGCATCACGGCCGGCGCTCTACTTCCTCCACGGCGGCGGCTTCTACTGTGGCGATCACCGCACCGAGCTCGACCAGATACTCGAGACGGCCGAGCGGTTCGGGGCCACGCTGATCTCGGTCGGCTACCGGCTCGCGCCCGAGCACCCCTACCCCGCCCAGATCAACGACGCTTACGCCGGTCTGCTGTGGGTCGCCGACCACGCGGACGAACTCGGCGTCGACTCGGAGCGCATCGTCGTCACGGGCTTCAGCGCCGGCGGCACCCTCAGCGCCGCGCTGGCTCTGACCGTGCGCGACAAGGGCGGTCCCCGCCTGCTCGGCCAGCTGCTGATTGCCCCACTGCTCGACGACCGCAACGACAGCGCCTCGGCCCTGCAGATGGACGACGTCGAACTCTTCGACCGCAGCCGCAACAGGTTCGCCTGGAGCTCACTGCTCGGCGACGTCCAGGGCGGGCCTGAAGTGCCGCGGTACGCCGCGCCCGCCCGCGCCACTGACCTGGCCGGCCTGCCGCCCACCTACCTCGACGTCGGCTCCGCCGAGTGCCTGCGCGATGAGATCCTCGCCTACACCGACCGGATCTGGCAGGCCGGCGGCGAAGCCGAGCTGCACGTGTGGCCCGGCGGAATCCACGGTTTCGACCGGAAAGCCCCCGAGGCGCGAATCAGCAAGGCCGCTGTCGCGGCACGCCGCAACTGGCTGGAGCACCTTCTCGCCACCAACTGACGATCCCCTCCGGCGTAGTCGGTCGCGGGATGGACAACGTGCCCGCCAGGCGTCCGTAGCAACGAGGCCGAGGAACCTCGCGACGGAACCCAGGCGGACAGCTGCGTGACACGGAGCCCTCAAGGTTCTGGACCAACAGGTGTCCGGCATCCCGGCTCCGGCAAACCCCGAGGGCATGAGCCTCCATCTCTCGTGCCGGCCCATCGGTTTCTTCGACGGGCCGTTTCGGTTGTTTGAGCTGATGGTGGCCAGGCTGATGGCCCGGCTGTCGCGTCGGTCCAGGGCCAGTGGCGCGCGAACCTCAGATGTCGGCGGCGGGAGGTCGTGACGAGCTGGGCTGCGGCGGGGAAGAGGCGAAGCCGGCGAGGCTCCCACCTGCGGATTTCGCTGCTCAGAGCGAGCACGGGCACCCAGGCCAGCAGGTCGAGAGCGATCTGGACGATCTCCGGCCAGATCTTGTTCTGCGCGGTGTCGTGCAGTGGCAGGCCGCGCGGGCCGGTGGCGCGGGCGTCTCGGACGCGGTCCTCGGCGCGGGCCCGCTGACGGTGTCGCAGTTCGAGCGCGGCGCTCGGGACGCCGGTGGTGTTGGTGGCGAACGTGGTGAGCCGCGGGCCGTCGTCATCGGTGAAGCGCAACTGGGCTCCGGGGTGCGGGCGTTCCTTGCGGACGATCAGTCGCATCCCGTTGGGCCAGCGCTACGAAGCGGTGCCCCCTGGGCAGCAGGCTCTCCCGACCCGGGCACCGGCCACCCGCACACGCGCGTAGCACCCGATAGGCCTCTTCACCTGGAGGGTGCGGCGTTCCTGACCGTGCCAAGACTCTGAACGAGTCCCACCGCGCCAGGTCGGCGGCACCTCTCACGTCGTTGATCACGCGTCGGCCAGCCACGCTCATGACGGCGCGAGGCCAGCTCAGCGCTGGTCACATGTATGCGCGCACAGCCCCGACCGCCCAGCGCGCCGACGGCACGCAGCCGACAGATGTGCTCTGGCAGGCCGAACTGCCGGGCCCGGCGGCACCGACCACCTGCCTACTCGACCAGGCGGCCAGCGACGACGGCGCCCACCGACGCCCTCGACCGGCCCACGGACTGGCACCACCCCACGGCGGCCGGCTGGCGCGTTTCCCGCGGTGCACCGGGCGCCCGTCGCAATCGAGGAGGCGGCAGCCACCTACCGGGGTACGGAATGCGCCACCGACCCCACCGCCGAAGCCCTCCGGGCGGACCGCCTCGAAGCGGCGGCCATCATCGCCCAGGGCTTCCCGGACCTCAGGGACGGCGCCAACCTCGCCCTGGCGGGGCGGTAGACACCGGGGGGCCGGGCCTCCACCCCGGGCACGACGCGGTCGACGAGCGGCCGGCAGCGTAGTCACGCCAGGCGATCCCGTGGTGATGAGCGCGTGCCGGCCCGCCCGACGGTCCGGTGGTCGCCTCGGCGACACGCCTGGCCCTCTCGTCCACCGCGAGCAGGGCTATGCGCCCGCCTGAAGTGGTTGCGGAAGCGTCTCCCGGCATCGCCCCCAACCCGACTTCGTGCGCAAACACCCCTCGGCTAGCATGATTTGCGCACACGCAAACGTGAAGAAGCAACGAATGCCCGCCGGCGCCGCTCCCCCTGCGGAGCGACGCCGGCGGGCGGATGACGGGGGTGGCCGTGTCGGAGGGACGTCGAGAGCGGGACGGGGTGGAGGGGACACCGGACCGGCCGGCCGAGCCATCCGCCACGGCGGTGCGGCGGCGGTTGCGGGGCTGGTGGTGGGGCCCGGCGCTGTTCGGTGGCGCGTTGACGCTGCTGCTGGCCGCCGCCCTCTCCCCCTGGGCCGACCGGCTGTTCGGCGAACTCGACGCCGCCCCCTGGTGGTTGGCGGCGACGGCCGCGCTGGCCGGCCTCGCGGCGTGGACCGGCCCGACCCGCGGTGCGCTGCTGGCCTCGGTGGCCGCCGCGCTCGGCGTGCTCGCCTACGTCCAGGGCGGCGGCCGGGAGGCACCGGCCGAACTCTTCGCCAGCCCGGTCGAACTGGCCCGCTCGGTCACGCCCCTGGCGGTCACCTGCCTCTGTCTGCTCGCCGCCGGGCTCTGCCTGCTGCTGGCCCGCCGCCAGGAGTCCTGGCTGCCGCCGGCCACCCTGGCCGGCCCGCACCGGCGGGCCCGCCGGCTGACCGCCGTGCTGGCCACGGGTGGGCTGCTCGGCGGGCTGCTGGGCGTCGGCGGCGGCTACGCGGCCCAGGCGCTGCAACGGGCCTGGGCCGACGAGCCGTCCCGGGTGGACGCGACCTCCTCCCCCGCCCCGCCCGCCCAGCGCGCTGACGGCATCGAGCTGACGCCCGGCCAGTACCGGGACACCCGTCCCTTCCTCGCGCCCACGGCGGTGCTCTGGCAGGCCAAACTGCCGGGCCCGGCCGCACCGACCACCTGCCTGCTCGACCAGGCCGCTAGCGACAGCGACGACGACACCCCGCCGGTGGCGCGCGGCACGCTGGTCTCGGTCGATCCGGGCGACGACGCGTCCGCGGTGATCGGCTACGACACCGCCGACGGGACCGAGCGCTGGCGCTACACCGTGCGCCACCCCGCCGACCGGGAGGTCGTCGACGCGCCCGATGTCCGCGACCACCCCGGCCGGCTCGGCCAGGTCGGCGTCTCCGAGCTGTGCACGGTGCACGTGGTGGCGGACGAGCGGACGTTGGTCACCCTCGACGGCGACACCGGCGAGGTGCTGCGGGAGACCCCGCTGCCACCCGCCGGCGAACGGTTCGCCGACCCCACCAGGAACTGGATGTTCCTCACCGGCACCCATCCGATCGCCACCGACCCGGGTGAGGAGGGCTCGCCCTTCGACTGGCGGCCGGTGATCGCGCTGGGCCACGGCACGGGGTTCTTCCTGGCCTCCCCCGACCTGCTGCTCGAACTGGCCCAGCCCACCGGCGAGGTGGTGTCCGTGGGCCGCGACCAGCAGGAGTGCCGGCGGTCGGTCACCCCCGTCGAGGCGCCGGCCGGCGCCCGCCCGTCCCCCGACGATCCCCGGCCGCTGCTGCTCACCCAGGGCTGCGCCCTTGGCGGGTACAGCGAAGTCCCGGCCCCACCCGGGCAGTTCGACCCGGACGACGCCGACTCTCCCGCCCGGGAGCCGCACCGCGCGCCGACCGCCCCGTTCCGGCAGGTCAGCACGCTCGGCTGCGAGGAAGCGCCGCGGATCGCCGACTTCGGCGGCACCATGGGCGGGGCCCTGCTGACCGGCACCTGGTGCCGGGACCGCGCGTATCTGCTCGCCGAGACGAGCGCCTCGGGCGACTTCCTGGTGGCCGAGTTGCCCGCGGGCACGGAGCCGCCGCTGCGCCCGATGAGCGCGCGGGGCACCGAGTTCGAGGCGGTGTGGCTCGACGGCGGCACACTGTACGGGCTGCACCGGCACGGGGGCGAGCAGCTCCACACGGAGGGCGGGCAGTACTACCGCGCCGGCGCGTACGGGCCGGTGGAGACCGGGGCGGAGCCACTGGAGGCGGTGCTGGTCGGCGAGGTGCCCGGCACGCTGTTCCCCGCGCCGCTGTTGGCGTACGCCGTGACGGCGTCCGGCGACGTGCTGGCGCTGGAGCAGGACGGGGTCGGGGTGGACGAGCAGGGTGAGGTGGTGTGGACGGCGGCCGCCGAACCGGCGATGACGCCGTACGCCGAGCTGCCGGGCGTCGCGGACACCTGCGCCGGCGACCGCCGGCTCACCGTGGACCGGGCCGGGCTCAACCTGCTGACCTGGTGCGAGACACCGGACGGCGCGGTGGTGACGGCCATCGCGGCCGAACGCCCCTCGTGAGAACGACGAGGTCACGGGCTGATCTGCCGTCCACCGGCCCGCCGCGTCCGCAGAGGGGTGACCGGCACCGCCGTGCTCACCACGGACAGCTGAGAGCGGCTCCGAGGACGCTCCTCACCATGCCGGGGCGGTGAAAGCGCCTGGCCCACGTGCAGCCGCGTGGGTCCCCACAACCCGTTCAGCGCAGATGAACGCAGCGCGCGTTTGGGTCGACGGCCGCGCCGTTCACCGCAGCGAGGGAACGCGCCTGCCCCGTTCGGATCAGCCTGCCGATTGCGGTGCCGGCCAGGACAGTTGGCGGCGCGCCCAGGCCGCCCTCGGGCGGATCGCCACCGCCCGGGGTCGCAGGCGTCCGGGAGGCGGACATTCGGGCGCGCGGCGCGGGCCCTTCCACGCCCGCGGGAGTCCGCCGGGGTCTGATGTGAGGGCTGACGGGCCAGCCGTCGGTGACGTCGGAGCCCGTGTGAAGAGGTGCCCATGGTCCCGTCCGCTCCTCCCGCTTCTAGCCATGAGGTCGCTCACCGCCGGAGGCATCCGGTGGAAGAGGGCCTCACCATGGTGACGGGCACCTGTCTGGCGGCTGGGGCCGTCTGTTGGTGGGTGGGTGCCGCAACGGCCGCCGACGTGCTGTGGTCGGTAGGCACCGTCTGCGGGCTGCTTCCGGCCCTGGTCTGGGTGGGCCTGGCGGTCCGTCGGGGGCGCACCGGCGTGGACCTGATCGCGGTGTTGGCCCTGGCCGGCTCGTTGGCGGTCGGCGAGTACCTGGCGGGGGCGCTGATCGCGCTGATGCTGGCCACCGGCCGCTGGCTGGAGTCGGCGGCCGAGCAGCGCGCGGCACATGACCTGCGGGCCCTGGTGGAACGCGCGCCCCGCTCGGCCCGCCGGCGGTCGGCCACCGGGGTGGTGACCGTGCCGCTCGGTCAGGTCGGTCCCGATGACGTCCTGGTGGTGGGGCCGGGTGAGGCCGTGCCGGTGGACGGTCGGGTGGTCGGCCCCACCGCGGTACTGGACGAGTCGGCGCTGACCGGGGAGCCGGAACTCGTCGAACGCGCCGAGGGGGATCGGGTCCGCAGCGGCTCGGTGAACGGCGGGGACGTCTTCGAGATTCGGGCGACGTCCACCGAGGCCGACAGCGCCTACGCGGAGATCGTCCGTCTGGCGCGGCAGGCCGGCGCGGAGGGCGCCCCGGTGGTCCGGCTCGCGGACCGGTACGCCGCCTGGTTCGTCCCCGTGTCCCTGGCGATCTGCGGCCTGGCCTGGCTGTTGAGCGGGGATCCGGTGCGGGCCGTGGCGGTCCTGGTGGTGGCGACGCCGTGTCCCCTGTTGCTCGCCGCTCCGGTGGCGATCGTCTCCGGCCTGGCGCGCGCGGCGAGAAGGGGCGTGGTGGTGCGGGACGGGGGCGCGCTGGAGCGGCTGGGGCACGCGCGCACGGTGGTGTTGGACAAGACCGGCACGCTCACCGCCGGACGGCCATGGGTGACGGAGGTGGCGGTCGCGGCGGGCTGGACGGCGGGGCGGGTGCTGCGGATGGCCGCGTCGGTCGACCAGTACTCCCCGCACGTGCTCGCCCGGGCGCTGGTCGACGAGGCGCGGAGCCGCTCGTTGGAGTTGTCGGCGGCCCGGGAGGTGGCGGAGGAGCCGGGGCGCGGCGCACGCGGGGTGGTGGAAGGCGCGGTGGTCAGCGTGGGGCGTCGGGAGGAGGGCGGCGGAGAGCCGCCGGCGTGGGCGCGGGCCGCCGAGAACCGGGCCGTGTTGGACGGGGCGGCGGTGGTGTGGGTCGCGGTGGACGAAGACCTGGTCGGGGCCGTGCTGTTGAAAGATCCGCTGCGCACCGACGCGCCACGCACCGTCCGCCGGCTGCGCGAGGCGGGCATCCGCAGGATCCTGATGCTCACCGGCGATCGCCCGACCCCCGCCCGGGAGATCGCCACCGTGCTGGGGCTGGACGAGGTGCGAGCCGAGCAGAGCCCGCCGCAGAAGGTGGACTCGGTCCGCTCGGAACAGGACGCGGCGGTCACCGTGATGGTGGGGGACGGGGTGAACGACGCGCCGGCACTCGCCGCCGCGGACATCGGCGTCGCGATGGGGGCCACCGGGGCCGGCGCCTCCTCCGAGGCCGCCGACGTGGTGCTGACCACCGACCGCGTCGACCGGTTGGCGGACGCGGTGACCATCGCGGGCCGCGCCCGGCGGATCGCGGTGCAGAGCGCCGTGGGTGGAATGGCGCTGTCGCTGGCGGCCATGGTGGTGGCCGCGTTCGGCCTGCTGCCGCCGGCGGCCGGCGCGTTGGCCCAGGAGTGCATCGACGTGGCGGTGATCCTCAACGCCTTGCGGGTCCTGCGGAGCGCCGAACGGCGGGTCGAACCCGGCACGCGGGACCTGCTGCGGCGCTTCGCGGCGGAGCACGAGAGGCTGCGGGAGGTCATCGAGGCGACGCGGCAGGCGGCGGAGGCGCTCTCCACGAGCGACCCGGCCGAGGCGTTGCCGGCGGTGCGCCAGGTCGAACGGCTGCTGCGGGAACGGCTGCTGCCACACGAGCGGGCCGAGGAACACGAGCTGTATCCCGCGCTGGCCGCCTGGTTGGGCAGCGCCGAGGCGACGGCGACCATGAGCCGGGCCCACCTGGAGATCGAGGGGCTGACGAACCGGCTCACCCGACACCTCGCGCTGGCCGACCAGACCGGCCCCGAGGGAACCACCGGCCTGCGTCCCGAACAGATCAGCGATCTGCGGGACTGCCTCTACGGTCTGCACGCCGTGCTGCGCCTGCACTTCGCGCAGGAGGAGGAGAACTACTTCTCCCTCGACGAGTGACCGGGCATCCAAGGGGGGCCCGCCGGCCCCCGCCTTGCACCGAGCTGTCGGGGCGCGCGTGGGCTCCAGGGCGATGTCCGTGTCGTCACCCACGAGGCGGCGCCACCCGGTCGCCGGACCCGGTTCCCGGATGTCTCGTCGGCGCGCCGCCTGGGCCCGGGCGACGCACCTGGCCAGAGGGGGCGGGCAGCGGCTACAGTCGCCGCAGCGCGCCCGTGGGAGCGCTGGTGTGCCGGGAAGCCTGGTCGGCGTGGAAGTGATGCTGTCCACGACCGATGTTCAGGAGCCTTCGATGAGGCGTGCGCACGACGGCGCGGGACGCGCGAGATCCCCCAGGTCTACCCCTGACGCGGGGGTTCGGACGAGTGACATCTACCGCGGCTCCGGGCCACGGCTGGCTGTCGAACGGTGGTGCGCGGAGCGGCTGGCGCGGTGGCCGCTCCCCCACCGGACCACGGTGTTCCCGACGAGGCTGGGCCGCACCCACCTCGTCAGCGCGGGGGACGAGGCCCGGGCTGACGGGGCGCCCCGGGTGCTGTTCGTGCCGGGCACCAACTTCAACGCCGCCACCAGCCTGTCGCTGCTGGCGGCCCTGGCCGAGCGTTGGCCCACCCACGTGGCGGACGTGCCCGGGCAGCCGGGGCTCAGCGGACCCGAACGGCCCAGGTCCCAGCGGTTGTTGGCCTACGGGCAGTGGCTCGGCGAGGTCCTGGACCAGCTGGGGCCGCAGCCGGTCGTGGTGCTGGGCCACTCGCTCGGCGGCGGCATCGCCCTGGCGTGCGACAGCCCGCGGATCGCGGGCCGGGTGCTGGTCTCGCCCGCCGGCGTGACACGGCTGCGGGTCACGGGCGGACTGCTCGCGGCCACCGTGCCCTGGCTGGCCCGGCCCACCGAGGCACGCAGCGCGCGCCTGCTGCGGCAGATGTCCGGGCCCGGTGCCCGCCCGGCGGCGGAGCTGGTCGACTGGATGACGCTGCTGGCCCGGTCCTGTCGCTCCAGCCTGGCGCCCGCCCCGCTGCCTGGGTGGGCGTTGGCCGGCGACGGGCCGACCCTGGTGGCCACCGGGGAGCACGACGTCTTCCTGCCGCCGGCCCGACTGGCCTCGGCCGTCGAGCGGCGCCTCCGGACGCCGGTGCGGATACTGCCCGGGGTCGGCCACCTGGTGGCGGAGGAACGCCCCGAGACCGTGGTCGGTCTCGTGGAGTCCGCGCTGAACGGCCGGGCCGGCGACGGCCGTTGACGAGCACCGCCGCGTGACCAGCTGGATGACGACCGTCTCGGGAGACGAGGATCAGGGATGCCCAGAACGCAGTCGGCACGGAGCAAGAACCCGGAAGGGCGGATGTCGCTCACCGAGCACCTGCGGGAGCTGCGCAACCGGCTCGGGATCGCCGTTGTCGCGGTGGTCGTCGTCGCGATCGGGGCGGCGTTCTTCGCCAAGGACATCATGGCCTTCCTGACTGAGCCGGTGCCCATGTGCGCGTACGGCGATCCCGACGCCGGGGAGGGGCGGTGCGCGGTCCTGTCCCAGAACGGGCTGACCGCCCCGTTCGCCACCTATCTCCGGGTGTCCCTGCTGGTGGGGCTGATCGGGGCCTCCCCCGTCTGGCTCTACCAGTGCTGGGCGTTCCTCGCGCCGGGCCTGCACCGGAACGAGAAGAAGTACAGCCGCGTCGTGGTGGCGGTGGGCGTGCCGCTGTTTCTGGCGGGGACCTACCTCGCGTACTGGCTGCTGCCCCGTGCGATCCCGGTGCTGCTGAGCTTCAGTGCGGACCAGGCGCAGAACTTCGTCACGGTCGAGGAGGTCCTCGACTTCACCCTGCGGCTGGCTCTGGTCTTCGGGATCTCCTTCGAACTGCCACTGCTGCTGGTGCTGTTGAACTTCGCCGGGGTGGTCACCGGGCAGCGCATGATCAGCTGGTGGCGCTGGATGGTGCTCGGCATCGCGGTCTTCGCCGCCGCCGTCACCCCGAACGACCTGATGTCGATGGCCGTTCTCCAGATCGCCGTGACCGGCCTGTACTTCCTCGCCTGCGGTATCGCGCTGCTCAACGACCGACGCCGGCGCCGCGCCGACCCGGACGCGGAGCTGAGCGACGAGGAGGCATCCCGGCTCGACCTGATGCCGGAGCCGGTGGCCCGACCCGACCGGGTCAGCGCCGACGAGGGGCCCGCCTCGCCAGGCGACGCCAGCGGGACCTGAGCCACCGGGGGCCGCCTGCCCCGGCGGTCGGCCGCGCCCCGCCGATCACCCGCACCAGCCGGGGCAGGCCGACCGAGCGGAGCATGGTGTGCACCTGGTGCGTGGGGCAGGTCAACACGAGGGCGACACCGCGTTGTCGGGACACCCGGGCGGCCTCGAAGAAGGCCCAGGTTCCCGCCCGGTGCAGGGTGGTGACCCGCGCCAGGTCGATCTCCACTATCGCCGGCTCGCCCTCCACCGCGGTGATCAGCCGCCGCGCCACCCGCCGGGCGTTGCCCCGGTGCACGCGCCCCCGCAGCCGCACGACGGTCCAGTCCCCGGCGCCGTCGTCGATCACCACGCAGTCCCGGGCGGCGCGGACCGCGCGCCACCCCAGCAGGGCCGCGCCCACCAGGCCAGCGACGGCCGCGAGCAGGAGCACGCCACGCGCGAGGCCGGCCTCGGACCGGGCCGCGAGCGCTCCCGTCACGCCGGCGAGGGCGAGCGCGCCGCCGCCTCCGAGCCATCGGTGCGGCGGTGTCACCGGCCGCCCCCGACCGGTTTGGCGGGCCGGCGGCGGGCGGGGAAGGTGACGGCGCGCACGAGAGGAGGCGGCATCAGTGGGGCTCCCAGGGATCGACGGACTGACCGCCGACCAGGCTTCCCGGCTCACCTGACGGCGACCCTATCCCAGGGCGCGGCGGCTTCGAGGGGGACACCACGGCCCCGGGCTGCCGGAGCTTCCCGTGCCTACCGGGGTCGGTCCGGCGCTCCGCCTCCCGCCCGGCAGCCGCGTCCGCTCCCGCGGCATGGCGTCCGCCGAGTCGGCGGGCGCCACACGGCGGGCCGGTTCAGGCCGCGGAGACGTCGCGGCGGCGCAGCGCCAGCAACCCCGACCAGGACAGCCCTGCGGCGACGACCAACAGGCCCAGGACCGGGGCGAGTTCGAAGTCTCCGGCGGGCAGGGCGGGGACATGGCCGAAGGGTGAGAGGCCGCGTGTCCAGTCGGGGAGCCCGATGATCTGCCCCAGGTAGACGGCCCCCACGGCATAGCCGGGCAGCAGCCAGGCCAGGGCCGCGACGCAACGAGCCCCGGCACGCGAGGTGGCCGGGGTCGAGCACGGGATTCCGCACCCGGGATGCCTATCCTCTCCCCGTGCGACTCATCCCCGGGCGGGAGCGCGCCACGTCGGCGCCGGACCTGACGAAGCGGAGGCGGCCGCGCCTGCGCCATCCCGCCCAGGTGCTCGTCGCCGCGTTCTTCGCCGTACTCATGGCCGGGGCCGGGCTGTTGTGCCTGCCGGTTGCCTCCACGGGCCCCGGCGGTGCTGACTTCCTGGACGCGTTGTTCACCTCGGCGTCCGCCGTCTGTGTCACCGGGCTGATCGTGGTCGACACCCCGGCACACTGGAGTGGCTTCGGGCAGGGCGTGATCCTGGTCCTCATCCAGCTCGGCGGCCTCGGCGTGATGACGTTCGCCTCGCTGCTGGTCCTGCTGGTCTCCCACCGGCTGCGCCTGCGGGCCCGGCTGACCGCGGCCGCCGAGACCAAGTCCCTGGGGCCGGGGGACGTCCGCGGCGTGGTCTTCGGCGTGGTCAAGGTCAGCCTCCTCCTGGAGGCGATCACCGCGTTGGTCCTGCTGACCCGGTTCGCCACCGCCTATGACGAGCCGCTCCCCCGGGCGCTCTGGCTGGGCGTCTTCCACGCCGTCTCCGCCTTCAACAACGCCGGCTTCGCCCTCTACTCCGACAACCTGATGGGCTTCACCACCGACCCGTGGATCTGCCTGCCCATCACGTTCGCGGTCGTCGCCGGGGGCCTGGGCTTCCCCGTGCTGCTCGAACTGCGCCGGCGGTGGCGCACCCCACGCAGGTGGTCCCTGCACACCAGGATCGTCGTCTGGGCCACCTGCGCCTTCATCGTCGGTGGCAGCGTCTTCGTCACGGCCCTGGAGTGGGACAACCCCCACACCCTTGGCCCGCTGAGCGTCCCCGGCAAACTGCTGGCCGGTCTCTTCCAGGGGGTGATGCCGCGCACCGCGGGCTTCAACAGCGTCGACATCGCGGAGATGAATCCGGCCACCTGGCTGGGCGTGGACGTGCTGATGTTCGTCGGCGGAGCGAGCGCGGGGACCGCCGGCGGCATCAAGATCACCACCTTCGCCGTGCTGCTGGTCGCCGTCTACGCCGAGGTCCGCGGCGAGGACAGCGCCAACATCTTCCACCGCCGCCTCCAGCGGGGGGTCGAGCGTCAGGCGCTCACCGTCGTCCTCCTCGGTGCGGCCGCCGTGGTCCTCTCCACCCTGGTGCTCCTCACCCGCACCAGCCACAACCTCGACCAGTCGCTTTTCGAAGTCGTCTCGGCCTTCGGCACCGTGGGCCTGTCCACCGGCATCACCGCGGACCTGCCGGGCCTCGAGCAACTCCTGCTGATCGTGCTGATGTTCGTCGGCCGGCTCGGCCCGATCACCGTCGCCTCAGCACTCGCCCTGCGCCACCGCGTGCGCCTCTACCAACTGCCCGAGGAGCGACCCATCATTGGCTAGGAACCGGACCTCCAGAAAGCACCGCGCGGCACCGCAGGACACCGTCGTCGTCATCGGCCTCGGCCGCTTCGGCCGCGCCCTCGCCCTTGAACTCGTCGAGGAGGACACCGAGGTGCTGGGCATCGACGCGAGCGCGGAGGTCGTCCAGTCCCTGGCCGGCTCCCTCACCCACGTGGTGCGCGCGGACGCCACCAAGGAGGAGGCGCTGCGGCAACTGGGCGTCCACGAGTTCGACCGCGCCGTCGTCGGCATAGGGTCCAACCTGGAATCCAGCATCCTCACCACCTCCCTGCTGCTCTCCTTCGGCATCACCCACGTGTGGGCGAAGGCCATCAGCGACGCCCACGGCCGCATCCTCACCCAGCTCGGCGTCGACCATGTCGTCTATCCCGAACACGACATGGGCCAGCGCGTCGCGCACCTGGTGCGCGGCCGGATGCTCGACTACGTCGAGTTCGAGGAGGACTTCGCGATGGTCAAGACCAAACCGCCGGCCGACATCGTGGGACTGCCGCTGGGCAACAGCGCCGTCCGCTCCCGCCACGGCGTCACCGTGGTGGCCATCAAACGCCCCGGCGAGGACTTCACCTACGCCACCGCGGAAACGGTCGTGCGGGCCGACGACACCATCATCGTGGCCGGCCGCAACCGGGCCACGGAGCGGTTCAGCGAACTGCGCTGACCGGCGACACCGGGCCGGGCGCCCCACCCCCGGGCCGGCGGTCGTGCCGGCCCGGGGCGGGGTGCCGGTAGGGGTCAGGGGCGGCCGGGTGGTGGGGTGAGGGCGGCGGCCAGCAGGCGGCGGGCGGTGGGCGGGTCGGGCAGGCCCTCGGTGTCGCCGGGGTGGGCGACGACGCCGGCGGCGATCCGGGCGCCCAGGTCGGCGGCGGGCAGCGGGCCGGCGCCGGCGAGCCGCCCGGCGAGGTAGCCGCCGAGGAAGGCGTCGCCGGCACCGACCGTGTCGACGGCCCGGGTGGGGTGCGCGGGCACGTGCCGCGGGCCCTCGTCCCAGAGCCAGCAGCCGCGTTCGCCGCCCTTGAGCACCGTCTCGCCGACGCCGGCGGCGGCGGCCCGGGCCAGCACCTCGGCGGGGTCGGTGGTGTCGAACAGCGGACCCGACTCGTCGTCACCGAGCAGCAGCAGGTCGACGTGCGGCAGCAGCCGCCGCATGGTGGCCAGTGCCTCGTCGATACCGAGGGCGGGGCGCAGGTTCACATCCAGCACCACGGCGGTGCCGGCCGCCGCCGCCTGCCCGGCCAGCCGCTCCAGCAGCCGCCGGGGGCCGGCGCCCAGGGCGGCGGTCAGGCCCGAGACGACCACCGCCCGGGGCGCGTCGTGGCCGGTGAGGAGCGCGGCGGCGGGCGCGTCGAGGGCCGAGGCGGCCGAACCGGCCCGGTAGTAGGTGACCCGGCGGGCCCCGTCGGCGGGGGTCTCGCGCAGGAACAGGCCGGTCGGCCGGGCCGGGTCGACGCGCAGCAGCCGGTCGGCGACGCCGAGTTCGCGCACGGCGCGCCGGACCCGCCGCCCGGGGGCGTCATCCCCCACGGCGGAGAGGAACGCGGCCCGGCCGCCGAGCCGGGCCACGGCGGCGCACACGTTCAGCTCGGCGCCGGCGACGGAGACCGACAGGGCGTCGGCCTCCTCGATCGGCGCCGGGGGCGGCGCCTGGAGGAGCAGCATCGCCTCGCCGACGCCGACCACGTCGAGCCGGCCGCCGAGCGGTTCGGGGCGCGGCGGCCAGGTCACGGGGTGCCCCCGGCGTGCTGCGCGGCGCCGGCCTGCCAGGCGCCGGTCAGGGCGGCGGCCCGGGCGCGCAGGCCGTCGAAGTCGCCGGTGGCGGTGACCCGGTCGGAGACCAGGTGGCCGCCCACGCCGACCGCGTGGCAGCCCAGGGCGGCGTAGCTGCGGGCGGCGGCCGCGTCGACGCCGCCGGTCGGCACCAGCGGGATGTCGGGCAGCGGCGCCTGGACGGCCCTGACGTAGGCCGGCCCGCCGACCGCGTCAACGGGGAAGACCTTGACCGCCGCGGCGCCCAGCCGCCAGGCGGTGTCGATCTCGGTCGGGGTCAGGGCGCCGCAGAGCACCGGCACGCCGGCCTCGCCGGCGGTCTCCAGGACGGCCGCCGAGGTGGTCGGGGTGACCAGGAACTGGGCGCCGGCGCGCACCGCGCGGCGGGCCTCGTCGGGGGTGCGGACGGTGCCGGCGCCGACGGCGGCGGCCCCGCCCGCCGCCCGCCAGCGGGCGATGGCCGCCTCGGCGCCCGGCGTGGTGAGGGTGATCTCCAGGGCGGGGACGCCGGCGTCCTCCAGCGCGGTGCGGATCGCGTCCGGCGGGGCGGTGCGCAGCCGCACGATGGCGACGACGCCGGCCGGGGCCGTCGCGGGGTTCCCGAGGGTGGTCATCCCTTCACCGCCCCGGAGGCCATGCCCTTGGTCAGGAAGGGTTCAAGGAGCAGGAAGAGGATGATCATCGGCACCATGGAGATCAGGCCGACGGCCATCAGGCCGGACCAGTCGACGCTGAACTCGCCGATGAAGGAGGCGATGCCGACGGTGACGGTCCAGCCGTCGGGGTTGCCCATCAGGGTGCGGGCGAAGAGGAAGTCGCCCCAGGTGAGGATCGACGCGTAGGTGAAGGTCGCGGCGATGCCGGGCTTGAGCAGCGGGACGACGACCCGCCACAGCGCGCCGGCCCGGCCGCAGCCGTCGATCATCGCGGCCTGTTCGATCTCCCTGGGGACGGCGTCCACGAAGCCCTTCATCAGCCAGGTGGTGAACGGGACGGTCGCGGCGGTGTTGACCAGGGTGACCGACCAGAGGTTGTTGACCATGCCGAGGTTGGCGAAGAGCACGAAGATCGGGATGATCAGCAGGGTGCCGGGCAGCATCCGGCTGAACAGCAGGGTGAAGCCCATCGCCTGCTGGCCCTTGCTGCGGAAGCGGGAGAGGCTGTAGCCGCCGAGCGTGCTGACCACGGTGGAGATGATGGCGGCGCCGAGGGTGGTGACCGTCGAGTTCCACATCCACTCCAGGACGGGCACGTCCCGCAGCACGGAGGCGTAGGCGTCGAGCGAGGCGGCGTCGGCGGGCGGCAGCAGCGGCGGTTCGGAGACCAGCAGCCGTTCGGAGGGGACGATCGAGGTCATGATCATCCAGTAGATGGGGAACATCAGCACGGCGGTGACCGCGATCGCCAGCGCGAGCAGCGACCACCGGCGGTGCCGGGAGAGGGTGGTGGACATGGGGTGCTCCTGTGGTGACGGGCCGGGTCAGCCGAACTCGCGGCGCACGGACCGACCCGCGGCCTTCAGCAGGGCGCCGCAGATCGCCATGGTCACGATCCCGAGGGCGGCGGCGGTGCCCATCTCGAAGAACTGGAAGGCCTCGTTGTAGATGCGGATGGCGAGGGTCTGGGTGGCGTCGTTGGGGCCCCCGCCGGTGAGCGGGAAGATGAAGTCGAACTCGCGGAAGACGCCGATGCCGGTGATCACGATGGCCAGCGAGGAGGCGGTGCGGATGGCGGGCCAGGTGACGTGGGTGAACTGCCGCAGCGGCGACGCCCCGTCCACCCGGGCGGCTTCGTAGAGTTCGTTGGGCACCGACTGGAGCTGGGCCAGCAGCACCAGGATGAAGAACGGGTAGTACTTCCAGATCGTCGGCAGGATGACGGCGAACATGGCGGTGTTGGAGTCGACCAGCCAGGCCACGTTCTCGTCGATGATCCCGACCGTGCGCAGCAGGTAGTTGACGACGCCGTAGGAGGCGTCGAGCATCCAGCTGAACGCCGCGGCCACCACCACGCCGGGCACCGCCCAGGGCAGCAGCACCAGGGGGCGGATGATCCGGCGGCCGGGGAAGGCCCTGTTGAGCAGCAGGGCCAGGCCCAGGCCGAGGGCGAACGCGGGGAGCACCACGCCCAGGGTGTAGACCATCGACCGCACGATGTCGTTGACCAGCCCTGGGTCGGTCAGGATGTCGCCGTAGTTGTCGAGGGTGAGCGGGTTCTGCTCCAGGTTGAGCAGGTCGGAGATCTGGCCGCCGCGCAGGCTGAGGTCGATCGCCACGTAGAGCGGGTAGGCCATCAGCAGGCCGACGACGGCCAGGGTCGGCGAGAGCGTCAGGTAGGCGAAGAGGTTGCGGCGGCGGTGCTCGCGGCGCAGCTCGGCCGGGGTCTCCGGGGCGGTTGACGCGCCGCGCCCGGCGGACTTCCGGAGCCCTCTGCGCTGAGGGTGCTGCGGTGGGGTGGTCATCAGGACTCCATGGCGTCTTCGAGCTCGTCCTGCAGGTGGGCGGCGATGGACGCGGTCGACTCGTTGGTGGTGATCAGGGAGGTGGCGGCGGCGGAGACGAGGTCGCTGATCCGGCCGAACCGCTCCCGGTGCGCCTGGTGGCCGGGGAAGATCGACACGGCCTCGTCCGCCAGCTGCTGGAAGAGCGCCAGCTCCGGCGTCTCGGCGACGGCGCGGTCGGTGACCGAGCCCTCCCGGGGTGCCGGGTTGGTGGTCACCTCGGTGTAGCGGCGCTGCCACCTGGGGCTGGCGGCCAGCTTGATCAGCTCCCAGGCGGCGTCCGCCGTGGCCGGGTCGAGACCGGCGGGCAGGTGGACGCTGTTGGAGACGCCGCCGGGGACCTGGGGGAAGGGCGCGCGGGCGACCTTGAGGTCGGGGCGGACCGCCTCGCTGGCGTTGTCGAGTTCGGTGAGGAAGAACGGGCCGTCCAGCAGCATGGCGATCTTCCCGGTGAGGAAGAGCTCGTTGCGCTGCTGGGACTGGATGCCCTTGGGCGCCTGGGCGAGGGCGCGGCGGTAGTGGTCGAGGCCGGCGATCGCGCCTTCGCTGTCGGCGGTGAACCCGCCGTCGTCCGTGGACAGGGCGGCCCCGCCGCCGACGACGAAGGCGGCCAGCTCGGTGTAGTTGTCGGGATTGGGGGCGGTGGTGGCGCCGAAGCCGTAGATCCCGTCGCCGGTGATCGCCTCGGCGGCCGCGATCAGCTCCTCCGGGGTGGTCGGGACGCCGGCGCCGACGGATTCCAGCAGCCGCTCGTTGTAGTACAGGGTGTAGCCGTAGCCGAGCAGCAGGACGCCGTGGTCCTCGCCGTCCAGCAGCATCTCCTCCTGCAACGGGGTCCAGGTGCGCGGGATGTCGGTGTCCGCGAGGCGGTCCGCCAGCGAGCTGAGCCAGCCTCGGCCGGCGAACTCGGCGGCGTTGCGCGCCGGGAGGTGGGTGATCTCGGGGCGGTCGTTGGCGGCGAACCGGATGGTCAGCTGGTCGACGTAGCTGTCGTAGGGCAGCGGGTAGAAGTCCACCCGCACGTCGGGGTGGGTGCGTTCGAACTCGGCGATCACCTCCCGCCACCAGACCGCGAAGGTGCCCTCGTTGGCCTGCCAGGAGGGGAACTCCAGCACGGTCTTCCCGTCCGACCTGCCGCCGGAGCCACAGCCGGCGAGCGCCGCGCCCGCGGCGGCGGCCAGCCCCAGGGAGAGCACGCTCCGCCGGGTGGGTCCGGCGGCTCTGGACGGCGTCCGGCCGTCGCGCCAGGCCCGCATCAGGCGGCCCCGCCCGATGTGCGCGGGGCGCCGGCGGCCGGCCCGCCGTGCGGGGGGTAGACGGCGGGGCCGGTGTAGCCCAGCGCCGTGCTGACCTCGTCGGCGGTCTCGATGACCCGGCCGGCCAGCTCCGCCTCGCGGTGGTCCAGGTCGATGGCCGACAGCGAGCCGGAGATGGAGATGGCGGCGACCACCTCCCCGCCGGCGTCCCGGATCGGCGCCGCCACGCAGGCGCGGCCCAGGGCGAGTTCCTCGACCTCGGTGGCGTAGCCGCGGGCGACGACCAGCTCGACCTGCGCGTCCAGCTCCCGGTGGCCGTCGACGGTGCGGCCGGTGAACCGGGGCAGCTCGGGCAGCAGCGCCCGCCGCTCCTCCGGGGTGGTGCCGACCAGCAGGCACTTGCCCATGCCGGTGGCGTGCAGGGCGTTGCGCTGGCCGGCCAGCGTCATGGCCTTGGGGGCCAGCGCGCCCTCGTAGTTGGCGAGGTAGAAGACGGTGCCGCGGTGCAGGACGGAGACGTTGACGCCGAGGCCGAGCTGGGCGGCGGCCTCCTGGGCGTGCGGCCGGGAGGCGCGGTAGACCGGGTGCTGGTTGAGCGCGGAGCCGGCCAGGGTGATCAGCCCGGTGCCGAGCCGGTAGAGGCCGGACTCGGGGTCGCGCTCCACGTATTCGAGGGCTTCGAGCGTCGCCAGCATGCGGGAGGTCGTGGACTGGCCGAGCCCGGCGCGGGCGACGACATCGGCGACGCGGAGCGGCCGGCCGTCGTGGAACGCGGCGAGGACGGCGGCCGCGCGCTCCACGCTCTGGTTGGTGCTCGTACCTTGCTCAGCGGCCATGGTCTGCTCTCCTGCATCCGAAACACTTGCGTTGCGCAACGGATATTGCATTAAGGTATCCGCAGATTGCAAGGGTTCAACCGCAGAATGGATGCGCGCATGCAGATCGCCTCTGTCGAGACGTTCGTACTCAAGGTCTTCCACGACGAGGCCTACCTCGGCGCGCTACCGGACGGCAGCGAGGTCCCGGAGGGCTACCAGGTGCGCGCGCCCTGGCGCAGCCTCTACTCGCGCCGGTTCGAGACCCTGCTGGTCAAGGTCACCGCCGAGGACGGCACCGCGGGCTGGGGCGAGGCGCTGGCGCCGGTCGCCCCCGAGGTGCCGGCGGCCGTCGTCGACCTGCTGCTGGCCCCCGTGCTGCGCGGGCGGGACGCGCTCGCGCCACGGCCCGCCTGGGTGCTGCTGCGCGACCTGATGCGCGAGCGCGGACACCTGGTGGGCCACCAGGCCGACGCGCTGGCCGCCGTCGACATCGCGCTGTGGGACCTGGCCGGCCGGCTGCGCGGCGCGCCCGTCGCCGACCTGCTCGGCGGCGCGTTCCGGGACCGGCTGCCGACCTACGTCTCCGGCCTGCCCAAGAGCACCGACGCCGAGCGCGCCGAACTCGCCGCCGACTGGGCGGCCCGCGGCGCCCGCGCCGTCAAGCTGCACCTCGGCCACGGCGTGGCGGCCGACCTGGCCACGGTGGACGCCGTCCGGGCCACCGCCCCCGAACTGCGCATCGCCGTGGACGCGCACTGGGCCTACGGCCAGGCCGACGCCCGCCGGCTCGCCGCCGGCCTGGCCGACCGGGGCGGCTGGTTCCTGGAGGCCCCGCTGGCCCCCGAGGACGAGGACGGCCACCGCCGGCTCGGCGAACGGTCCGCGCTGCCCATCGCGGTGGGCGAAACCCTGCGCAACCGCTACGAGTTCGCCCGCTGGCTGGCCGCCCACGCGCTGGAGATCGCCCAGCCGGACGTGGCCCGCACCGGCATCACCGAGGCGATGGCGATCGCCGAGCTGTGCGCCGCCGCCCATGTCCCGGTGGCCCCGCACCACTCCGTCGGCCTCGGCGTCGCCGCCGCCGCCGGCCTGCACGTGGCGGCCGCCGTCGAGGACCTGCTGGTCTTCGAGTACCAGCCGACCTCGACCGAGGTCGGCCAGCGGGTGCTGCGGACCCCGCTGGAGGTCCACCCGGACCACTTCCCCCTCCCCGCCGGGCCCGGGCTCGGCATCGACGTCGACGAACAGGTCGTCCGCGACCTCGCCGGAAAGGACTGATCTCCCCATGCCCCTCGTCCACGGGCTCGCGCCCATCCTGGCGACCCCCTTCGCCTCGGACGGCTCCCTCGACCTGCCCTCGCTGCGCCGCGTCGTGGAGTTCAACCTCCGCAGCGGCGTCGACGGGCTCGCCGTCTCCGGCATGGCGAGCGAGACCTTCGCGCTCACCGCCGATGAGCGGGCCCGCGTGCTGCGCGAGGTCGTCGACGTCGCGGCCGGCGCCGTCCCGGTGGTGTCCGGGGTCAACGCGACCTCCACGGTCACCGCCGTCGAGCAGGCCAGGGCCGCCGCCGCGGACGGCGCCGCCGCGCTGATGGTGCTGCCGCCCTACATGGTCAAGCCGACCCCCGCGCAGCTCGTCGACTTCTACGCCGAGGTCGCCGCCGCCACCGACTGCGAGGTGATGGTCCAGGACGCCCCAGGCGTCACCGGCGTCGCCATCACCCCCGCGACGCTGGCCCAGCTGAGCAAGCTGCCCGGCGTCACCTCGGTCAAGGTCGAGGCGCCACCGACCCCGCCCAAGGTGACCGCCGTGGTCGAGACGGCCGCCGACGACGGGTTCGTGGTCCTGGGCGGCATGAACGCCCAGTTCTGCCTCGACGAGTACGCCCGCGGCGCCGTCGGCACCATGCCCGCCTGCGAGTTCCCCGACCTGCTGCGCCCGGTCCTCGACGACTGGGCCGCCGGCCGCCGGGCCGAGGCCAGGGCGGGCTTCGCCCGGCTGCTGCCGCTGATCCTGCACGGCCTCCAGCAGGGCTGGGCCTGGGCGATACACAAGGAGGTGCTCGTCGCCCGCGGGCTCATCGCCGACGCCACCGTCCGGGCCCCCGCCCGCCCGCTGGACGCCCCGACCCGGGCCGCCCTCCACGAGGTCCTCGCCCCCCTGGGCATCACGCCCGCCTGACAGCCCGTGAGCAGCGTGGGCCCCCGGCACCGCCGGGGGCCCACCGTCCGGGCGAGGCCTGCGGCGGTGAGGAACCGACATCGCCGCTACGCCGTGCAGAAGTCCGCCAGCGCGCGGGCGACCGGTCCTGGCGCGTTCTCCGTGGGGATGTGGCCGGCGTCCGGGACGCGGACCAGGGTGGTGTGCGGGATCTCCGCGGCGAACCGCTCGGCGTACGTCACCTGCTGGAAGTCGTCGTCCTCGCCCCAGACCAGCAGCTTGGGCGTCGCGTTCCGCCGCAGGGCGGGGACGGCGTCCCGGGTGTAGCGGTTGTCGGCCGCGCCCACCATGGCCATCCAGGAACGGCGGACCCGGGCATCGGTCCACGGGGACAGATACTCCGTGATCCGCCGCTCGGTGGCGGCACCGGCCAACGCCTGGGTCACGGCCCGCCGGCGGGCCGTGAGCAGCTCGTCGGCGGTGGTCGCGGCGACCGCCTCGGGGTCCCGGAAGCGGGCCACGCTGGACACCGGCCAGGAGTCGTAGGTGACGGAGTTGACCAGGGCCAGCCGGGACACCGCGAGCCGATCGTGAACGAGGAGGTGCTGGGCGACGGCGCCGCCGATGTCGTGCCCCGCGACGGCGATCGGCCCGTCGAGCCCGAGGGTGGAGGCGAAGCGCGTCACCCAGTCAGCGAGCGCCGGCACCGTGCCCGTCTCCAGGGTGAGTTCACCGCCCGAGCGCCCCAGTCCGGGGAGGTCAACCGCCACGGGCCGCAGCCCGGCCGCGCCGAGCCGGCCCAGCACCGGAAGCCAGACCCGGCTCCAGTAGGTGCCGTGCAGCAGGAGCACGGCCGGGCCGTCCCGCTCCACGGTCAGATAGCTGGCCGGCGCACCGTCCACCTCAACCTCGGTCCGCAGCACCGTCGATTCGATGATCTCGCTCATGGACCCACTCTCCGCCGGACCGGACGCCCGGCCGAGAGTCTGAAATGACACCCTCAGGTACATTCCAGCCAGGTACCGTCTGACCATGTCGCTCCACCGGGTGGTGGCCCTGCTCACCCCACCGCAGTCACCCTTCGAACTGGCCTGCGCCTCCGAGGTCTTCGGTACCGCCCCGCCGGACGCCCCACCCCGCTACGACTTCCGGGTCTGCGCCGAGCACCCCGGACTCCTGCCCACCAGCGCGGGCTACCCGATGCTCGTCGAGGCGGGGCTGTCCGCCCTGCGGGCGGCGGACACCGTGGTCGTCCCCGGCCGGCAGCCACCCGACGCGCCCGTGTCGCCGGACCTGGTCGAGGCCCTGCTGGGCGCCCACCGGCGCGGGGCGCGGATCGCCGCGATCTGCACGGGGGCGTTCGTCCTCGCCCAGGCCGGGCTGCTCGACGGCCGCCGCGCCACCACCCACTGGCGCAGCGCGGCCCGGTTCGCCGCGGCCTTCCCCGAGGTGAAGGTGGACCCGGACGTGCTCTTCGTGGACCACGGCGACGTGGCGACCAGCGCCGGAACCGGCGCGGGCATCGACCTGTGCCTGCACCTGGTGCGTGCCGACCACGGAGCGGCGTACGCCGCCGGCATCGCCCGGCGCATGGTCCTGCCGCCGCACCGGGAGGGCAGCCAGCTCCAGTACGCCACACGACCGGCACCGGCCAGGGCGGACGCGTCACTGGCACCCCTGCTGGAGTGGGCCACCACCCGCCTCGACACCAGACTGACCCTCGACCACCTCGCCGAACGCGCCGGCCTGTCCAGCCGCACCCTCGCCCGGCGCTTCGCCGAACAACTCGGCACCAGCCCCGGACAGTGGCTGCTGGCCCAGCGCCTCGACGCGGCCCGGATCCTGCTGGAACAGACCGACCTTCCGGTGGAAGCCGTCGCCACCCGGGTCGGACTCGCCTCCGCGGTCAACCTGCGCCGGCGCTTCCGGGAACACCTCGGCACCACACCCAGCGCCTACCGGCGGGCCTTCGGCCAAACCTGACGGTGTGGACGGGGGTTGCCGCCGCGCGCGAGCGGGCGGGCGCGGCGCAGCGGTGCCGGGAGCGGGCGCCAACGGCCGGATCGCCCGACCCGTCGCGCCGGCCACGCCGCCGGGGCCGCTTCGGGCCCCCGGGGTGGCATCCGGAGGTGCGTGGTGACCGCGACCTCGCCACCCGTCGCGGCCCTCCCTACAGCCCGAAGAGCCGGGCCGCGTTGTCGTGGCAGACCGCGCGCAGCCAGTCGTCGCCCAGCTCCAGCCGTTCCAGCGCGCGCAGCTGGTGCGCGTAGGAGTAGGGGATGTTGGGGAAGTCCGAGCCGAGCAGGACCCGTTCCCCCAGGTCGGCCAGGCGCGGCAGGGCCCGGCGGGGGAAGGGCATGAACCCCTCGGTGAAGTCGGTGAACGCCATCGTGGTGTCCAGCCGCAGCTGGTCGTGCCGCTCGGCCAGGTCGAGGAACTCCGGGTACTCGGGCATCCCCAGGTGCGCGACGACCAGCCGCAGCCGAGGGTGCCGGGCCAGCACCCGGGCGATCGGCTCCGGCCCGGTGTGCCGACCGGGCGCGGGCCCTGACCCGCAGTGGATCACCACGGGGACGCCGGCCTCGGCCAGCAGTCCCCAGGCCGGCCGCAACAGTTCGTCGGTCGGGTCGTAGCCGCCCACCTGAACGTGTGCCTTGAACACCCGCGCCCCGGCCTCGACGGCCTCGCGGACGTACGCCTCGACGTCCGGCTCCGGGTAGAGCGTCGCGGTGTGCAGGCAGTCGGGGGTGCGGCGGGCGAAG
This sequence comes from Streptomyces chisholmiae, assembly GCF_031845445.1. Lineage (NCBI taxonomy): Bacteria > Bacillati > Actinomycetota > Actinomycetes > Kitasatosporales > Streptomycetaceae > Streptomyces > Streptomyces chisholmiae. Next base: position 82,920 of record NZ_JAVREO010000012.1, read on the forward strand.
TCGGCCGCCCACCCGTTGAGCCAGCGGGCCATGCCGGGCTTGTGCGGGTAGAGCAGCGCGGTGAAGGCCCGCACCCCGAAGTCCCGCAGGATCGCCGCGCGTTCGGCCTCCCGCAGGCGGTAGGTGATGGGCCACTCCAGGCCGCGGATCAGCGGCCCGTTGCCGTCGAAGTAGGCCCAGACCTTCCGCAGCACGCGCTCGGGCATGAAGTGGGTGTGGACGTCGATCAGCCCGGGCAGCCCGAGCCCGCCCCAGAAGCGACGGACCTCGGCCGCCTCCCCGGCGGCGTCCACCGGCACGGAGCCCACCGGGCGTCGCCCCGCCGTCCGTTCGTCGGCCGACCCCTCGTGCGTCAACGTGGGTGACCGTCGCTGCTGGGCTGACCGCCGGCCGACCGGGTCCGCCGCACCCGCTCCCTCATCGCCCGGCCCACGATGCCGGCCGCGAGCAGCACCGGCGTCACGGCGACGATCCCGAACCAGAGGAACATGGCGAGGTAGCCCTCGGCGGCCCGGTCCTGGTCCGCGTCCGCCCGCGCCAGGAGCACGAAGCTGACCACCAACGCGACCGCCACCAGGACCCCGAGGCCGACGGCGAGCCGGACGAGGGCGCCGGCCCAGCGCTGGTAGCCGGCGCTGACCCCGGGAGGCCGCGGCGGCGGCGGGGTGGACTGTTGGTGCGACATGAGGCCCAGTTCTACTCCTCGCCTCCCCGGAACACCACTCGCGCCGGCCCGGCGCCCGCTCCCGCGCGCTCGGCCGGCCGCGCCGCCGGTCAGGGGGCGAAGGCCCGGAGGGCCGCGTCGACCAGCGCGTCGGCGTAGTCGGCGGTCAGCGGGCCGGCGCGGTGCAGCCAGCGTTGGAAGAGCGGGGCGTAGAGCAGGTCGAGGAAGAGGTCGAGGTCGGCGTCGGCGGCGAGTTGGCCGGCGGCCTGGGCGCTGCGCAGGCGCGCCTTCTTCGCCTCCTCCAGGGGTTGGGCCAGCTTCTCCTGGTACTCGGCAGCCAGCACGGCGTCGTTGGCGATCTCGGTGGTGAGGGCCCGGATCAGCCGGTCGAAGGCGGGGTCGGCGAACTCCTCGGCCGTGGCCCGCAGGACGAGCCGGAGGTCGGCCCCCAGGTCACCGGTGTCCGGCAGCGCGACCGCCGGCCCGTCGGCGCCCTCGCCCGGCCCGTCGGCGCCCTCGCTCAGCGCCAGGAAGGCGGCGAAGACGACCGCGCTCTTGGACGGCCAGCGCCGGTAGATCGTCTGCTTGCCGACGCCGGCCCGGGCGGCGATGGCCTCGACCGTGACCTTCTCGTAGGGCTCCTCCGCGACCAGGGCACGGGTGGCCGCGAGGATGGCCTGCCGGGAGCGTTCCTTGCGCCGGGAGTGGTCCGGCCCCTTCTCGTTGGGCATGCGCGTGAGTCTAGCTACCCAACTAAACGAGACGAACCGTATTGCAGCGACGAGAGCCATGCTCTAACCTCGACAACGAACCGAGACGAACCGTTTCCTTTACTGAGAGCGAGCCTCCCCATGACAACCGCCAGAGTCTGGCTCATCACCGGCGCCTCCCGCGGCCTGGGCCGGGCCTTCACGGAGGCCGCCCTGGCCGCCGGCGACCGGGTGGTCGCCGCGGCCCGCAACGTCGAACCCCTGACCGAGCTGGCCGAGAAGCACCCCGACCAACTGCTCCCGCTCCCGCTCGACGTGACCGACCGGCAGGCCGTCTTCGCCGGGGTGGAGCGGGCGGCGGCCGCGTTCGGCAGGCTGGACATCGTCGTCAACAACGCCGGCGGCATGCTCTACGGCATGGTGGAGGAGGCCACCGAGGAGCAGCTCCGGGCCCACCTGGACGTGAACTTCTTCGGCGCCGTGTGGGTGTCCCAGGCGGTACTCCCCCACCTCCGCGCCCACGGCGGCGGGCGACTCCTCCAGGTCACCTCGATGGGCAGCGGCGGCGGCATGGCCACCGTCGGCGCCTACTGCGCGGGCAAGGCCGCGCTGGACTCGATCAGCGAGGCGCTGGCGATGGAGGTCGAGGACTTCGACGTCAAGGTCACCATCGTGCAGATGGGCGGGTACAACACCGGCCTGTTCACCGACGGCACCACGGCCACCGAACCGCTGCCGCGGTACCAGCCGCTGCGCACCCAGATGGAGGCCCAGTGGGGCGACGACGCCGGCCCGGAGCCGGACACCGCCGCGCCGGTCATCATGCGGCTGGTCGACCTCCCCGACCCGCCCCGGCGGCTGATCGTCGGCAGCCAGTCCTTCGACCACGTTCTCGCCATGGACCAGGCCCAGGCCGACCTGTACCGCTCCTGGGAACAACTCAGCCGCCTCGCCCCGGGGTGAGGGCCACTCGGGACGCGCCGACCGCGACCAAGCCCGGTCACCGCGTGACCAACCGCCGGTTCCCGGCCCAGCGGCCAGCGCCCCGTCCAGGACGACGCCCGGCGAACGGGCCCCGGTCCGCCGCGCGGCCGGGCCCGGTCGCCGGGTCGGCGACCAGTGGATCAGAAGGTCACGTCGCTGCACATGAAGTAGATCTGGTCGTGGTGCGAGGCCTTCCAGATCGTGTAGACGACATGGTGGCCGCTGCGGCCCGGCGCGCTGACGTCGACCGTGTAGTGGTCCGACGGCTCGTAGCGACCGGTCTCGGCCACCAGCTCCAGGTCGTCCCAGTCGAGGGCGTCCGTCTGGGCGTCGTAGCCCTGCTCGGTGACGTAGACCTGCAGGTAGTCGGCGCCGTGCCGGGCCAGGTCGTAGACGTCGACGGTGAAGTCCTCCGCCACCTCGGTGGTCAGCCAGGGGCCCGGCGTGTCCATGGCCGCGAACTCGGAGTTCCAGACGTGGCCGGCGCTGCAGAGCTGGTTGTCGGGGATGTACGCCTGGAAGTCGCCGCCGGTGCCCTCGCGGTACAGGCCCGACCAGCCCCACATGGCGTTGGGGTTCGCCTGCCAGGCCGCCCAGCACATGGGGTCCTGCTCTTCCACGATCGGGTCCTGCCAGTTGTACTCCCAGCGCAGCATGCAGCCGTAGACGCGGGAGAGCGGGTCCTCGACCGATCCGTGGGCGGAGGCGGTCGGGGGCGCCCAGGGGCTGGCGATCGCCATGGCCGCCGCCAGGGCGGTCGTCACCGTGGCGGCCAGGAGGGCGCGGGGGCGTCGGGGGCGCTGCTTGGTTCGCTGGAGTTGGGGGGTTGACATCACGACTCTCCTCTTTGCGCGTCCATGACATCTCGATGGGTAGCCCAGTCCCCGCTCCGGCGAGGCTAGTGAGGGCACCTCCGACTGTCGATATGTTTCGCGCGAAAGTTTCGACTTCATGGCGCGGAAAGTTTCTCTGGCCCGGCTGCTCGCCCCGGTGCCACAATGGCGGCCGAATCAGCAGAGGGGCGGGCATCGTGACGGACGAGCGGTCGGCGGCAGCGGACGTGGCGGGGGCATCGACGGCGGACCGGTCGGAGGCGGGCGGCGACTCGCGGCGGCCGGTCACGATCGCGTACATCGCGGAGTCGGCGGGCGTTTCGGTGCCCACCGTCTCCAAGGTGGTGAACGGCAGGTCCGGGGTGTCCGACGAAACCCGGGCCCGCGTCGAGGAGTTGATCAACCGGTTCGGCTACCGCAAGCCGCCCGGCACCCGCACCAACGTCGTGGAACTCGTCTTCCGCGAGCTGGAGAGCATGTGGGCGGTGGAGATCATCCGCGGCGTCGAGCGGGTGGCCCGCGAGCGCCGGATCGGCGTGGTCGTCTCCGAATTCGGCCTGCACGACTCGACCCCCATGACCATGGAGGACACCGTCGGCCGCCGCCCGCACTGCGTGCTGTCGGTGGCGCAGCTCTCGGCCGCCGAGCGCGAGCAGCTGACCGCGAAGGGCATCCCGTTCGTCGTCTTCGACCCGACGTCCGAACTGCCGGACGGCGTCCCGTTCGTCGGCGCCACCAACTGGCGCGGCGGCCAGTCAGCGACCCGGCACCTCGTCGCGTTGGGCCACCGGCGGATCGCCATGATCAGCGGCCCGGAGCAGGTGCTGTGCTGCCGCGCGCGGCTGGCCGGCTACGGCTCGGCCCTGGCGGAGGCGGGCCTGGCGGCGGACCCCGACCTGGTGGTCCACGCGCCGCTGACCCGCGAGGACGGCTACGCCGCCGCCCGCGCCCTGCTGACCCGCCCCGACCGGCCCACCGCCGTCTTCGCCGCGAACGACCTACAGGCCCTGGGCGTCTACCAGGCCGCGCGGGCCATCGGGCTGAGCGTCCCTGAGGACGTGAGCGTGGTGGGCTTCGACGACCTGCCGGTGGCCGCCTGGGTCGAACCGCCGTTGACGACGGTCCACCAGCCGCTGACCGAGATGGCCGTGGCGGCCACCGAGTTGGCGCTGGCCCTCGGCCGAGGCGAACAGACCCTGCGGACCGGCCTAGAGATCGCGACCACGCTCGTCGTCCGGAACAGCACGGCTCCGCCGAAGGACTGACGGGCGCCCGCGGACGCTCCGCGGAAACGTGACGGACCGTCGATGCGCCCGCCGGTGGCCAGCCCTCGCGCTCTTCGACGACGACGCCCGCCCACGCCCGGAACTCACCGACCGCTGGGACCCGCGCGCCCTCGGGCCCCTCCCGTGCGAGCGCGCCCGGGCACCCGAGGGACTGTGCTCGCGTACTCGCCGCGCCGGCGACCGGGGTGAGACGGCACCGCCGCATCACGGCCCCGGGCGGTCTCCGGACCGAGCTACGGTTCCAGCCGCGCGACCCCTCCCGTCTCCAGGGCCACCCACAGGGCGCCGTCGGGTCCCAGGGCGATGCCGTGCGGCTCGGACGACGGTGACGGCAGGTCGTACTCGGCGATCTCACCGGCCGCGGTGAGGCGGCCCACGCGGTTGGCTCCCCATTCGGTGAACCAGCAGTCCCCGGTGGCGGCCGCGACGATGGCGTGGGGTCTGGCCGTGCGGTCGGGGAGCGGGAACTCCTCGATCTCGCCGTCCACCGAGATCCTGCCGATCTGACCCGCCGCGATTTCGACGAACCACAGGGCGGCGCCGTCACTGGTGATGCCCACCGGCGCCGCGCCTGGGGTGGGGAGCGGGTGTATCGCGATGTCCCCGTGGACCGTGACGCGGCCGATCGCGTTCGCCTGGTTGAGGGTGAACCACAGGGCGCCGTCCGGGCCCGCGGTGATGGCCGAGGGATAGCCGCCGGTGACGGGAAGGACGAACTCGGTGATCTCCCCCTCGCCGGTGACCCGGCCGATCCGGTCGGTGTGCGTCTCGGTGAACCACAGCGCGCCGTCCGGACCGGCCGTGATGCCGAAGGGGCCGCTGCCGGGTGTCGGCACGGGGAAGGAGGCCGTAGCGCCGTCGACGGTGACGCGGCCGATCCGATGATCCTGGTACCGGGTGAACCACAGCGCTCCGTCCGCCCCGGGGGTGATGACCGTGGGGCGGCACTCGGGCGAGTCCAGGGGGTATGCGCTGAGTTCGCCGTCGAGGGTGAGTCGCGCGACGTGGCCACTGTGCGCGAAGGTGAGCCACAGCGCACCGTCTGGGCCGGCGGCGATGCCGTAGGGCCCAGCAGCCTGGTCGGCCACGGAGAGCTCCCTGATGGCGGGGGCATCGGAAGGGGGCACGGCGACTCCTTGTGGGGCGGCGGGGTGGGGATCAGCCGACGTTCCCGGCCGACGGCGCGGCTCGGTCGCGCACCAGGTCGAGAATGATCGCGGCGAGGTCAGCGGGCCGGGTCATGGGGACGTTGTGGTGGGAACCGATGTCGATGAGCCGACGGTCGGGGGCGGCATCGACGACCGCACGCACCTCGTCGCGCCGCGAAGCGTAGAAGCCGTCCTCGGCCAGCACGATCGTCATCGGACAGGTGAGGCGGGCGTACACATCGACGGCTGGGAAGACGTCCGCGCCGGGCTGCACGGCGGCGACGGTCGCGACCTCCTCGATGGCCGGCCGCCGAACCCACCCGCGGCCGCGGCGGGTGAAGGAGCGCCGCGTGAAAGAGCGCCGGGTGACCTCCTCGACCAGTCCGGGCCGCGCTCCGGCGTTGAGCCAGTCCCCGCCGGCCTCTCGCACGCACCGCTCGACATAGGCCCGCATCTCGTCGTCGTCGGCTTCCCAGCCGTAGCGGAACATCGTCCGTAGGCGCTCCGCCGCCTCGGCGGTCCGCATGTCGGCGTGCGCGGCGAGTGACGCGTCGCGGTCATCAAGCACCACCCCGTCCACGACACAGAGGGCGGCCGGTTCCACGAGTCCGCTCGCGGCGGCGGCCGTCACCGCGTACCCGCCGGTGGAATGGCCGACCAGCACGGGTCGGTCCCAGGCCAACGAGGTGACGACGCCGGCGAGGTCCCGCCAGTACTGCTCGGGGTGGGTGGAGTCGAGCCGGGTCTGCCCGTGGCCGCGCAGGTCGAAGGCCACCGGGTGGCACTCGCCCACCAGATGGGACGCCACGTCCGTCCACGCGGCGGCGTTGTGTCCACTGCCGTGGACAAGCAGCACACCCGCACCGCGACCGCCGAAGTCAACACCGGACAGGACCCCGTCCACGACGGGGAATTCGATCTCTGCTCCGGTCACCACCGCACCCTCTCCGCGAGCGGACCACCCGTGCAACCGCTTTTTCCTCGCGGAGAGTCAGGGGGCCTACCGGTGACAGGGCCGGGGCTCCGGCGCCGTTCCCCCGCGGGCCGGACACGGCCCTCCGCGCTACCCGATGTGGACCAGCCGCCAGAGGTTGTCGGGCGTGCCGTCGTCGCCGTCCTGGACGGCGAACGCGCCGAGGGTGGTGGCGTCGTTCTGGATGCCGAGGAATTTGCCGCTGTGCGCGTTGCGGATCAGGTGGCTCCCGTCCCCCTGGTCGAGCAGCAGCCACCGGTGGTCGGCGGTCCCGTTGTCGGTCCACTGCAGGACCGCCGCGCCGTCCGCGGTGGACATGTCCCGCACGCCGAGCACCTTGCCGCTGTGCGCGTTGCGGAAGCGGACCGCCTCGCCGTCGGTCACCAGCTCCCAGTCGTGGTCGGCGGTGCCGCTGTCCGTCCACTGCAGGGCCCGGGCGCCGTCGGCGGTGGACATGTCCTGGATACCCAGCACGAGGCCGCTGGCCACGTTGACCAGCCGGACGACGCGCCCGGAAATCCGCCAGTAGACGGTGTAGTTGTGGCCGTGCGCGTCGTGGAAGGGGCCGAGCGGGACGGTGGCGCCGTCCGCGGTCGCGGTGAAGGCGAGGGTGTCCGCGCCGGTCCTGGTCAGGGAGGACGGGTCCAGCCTCGGCAGGGCGTCGAGCGTGCGGTCGCCGTAGTCGCCGGAGAGGATCACCGGGCCGTAGACGAGCGCGACCACGCCCGGGTCGTCGTTGGCCGGCTCCGGCACGGCCCGCATGGGCAGTCGGACGGTGACCGTGTCGCCGCTGGCCCAGGAGCGGGTCAGGGTGGCGTAGCCGCCGGGCGTGGTGTCCACGTCCTGCTCCGCGCCGTTGACGCTGATCGTCGCCCCGCTGGTCCAGCCGGGGACGCGCACCCGCAGCGCCCAACTGCCGCCGGCGTCGCCGGTGACGGTCAGCGTCGTGGTGTCGCTGACCGGGAACGAGGTGGTCTGCGTGACGGTGATCCCGCGCTCGGCCCAGGTGAGCACCGAGGGCACGAACAGGTTCACGATCAGCGCCTCTTCGCTGTGGAAGTAAACGGATTCCATCAGCCTGGTGTGCATCTCCAGGCCGGTGCCCTGGCAGCACCAGAAGCTGTCGTAGTCGGTGCTCCAGGTGCCGCCGCCCCAGGCCGGGCCCACGCCGCGGCGGCCACCGGGGTTGAGCGGGGTGAAGTAGGTGATGTGGCCGTGCTCGCTGGCCGGGTCCTGCTGACCGATCATGTGGTTCAGCCAGGCCCGCTCGTAGAAGTCGAAGAGCGCGGCCCGGGTCGGGTCGAGGGTGAACAACTCCCGGGTGAGCGTGAGCATGTTGAAGGTGTTGCAGCTCTCGCAGGTGTCGTGCCGCAGGTGGCCGGCGATGGCGTGCGGGGCGCGGAAGTGCTCCGCCTGGCTGTTCCCGCCGATGGCGTAGGTGTGCGCGCCCACGCAGAAGTCCCAGGCGTGGGTGGCGATGTCCAGGTAGCGGGTGGTGCCGGTGGCCCGGTACTCGCGGACCGCGCCGATCCACTTCGGCACCTGGGTGTTGGCGTGCAGCCCGGCGAGCTGGTCCAGGCCGGCCGCCAGCGGGTCGAACACGGCGTCGTGGTCGAAGCGTTGGGCGACGGCGAGCCAGCGCGGGTCGCCGGTCAGCAGGTGGAGGTCGGTCAGGACGGCGTTCATGCCGCCGAACTCGGTGGCCAGCATGGCCTGGGTCTGTTCCCTGGTGAGCCGGCCGGTGCGCGCGTCGACCCACCCGGCCAGGCCCAGCAGCACGTCCCTGGCCTGGGTGCTCGCCAGGTGGCGCCACACGTCGAGCAGCCCGGCCAGCGTCTTGTGGATCACGTAGTAGGGCACGTTGCCGTTGTCCAGGGTGCGCTCCTCAAGCGCGGTGAAGTCGGACTCCGGGAAGCCGCACAGGTAGCCGTCGCCGAACCCGACGGCGGCGTTGTTCGCCTGGCACCTGGCCAGCTCGGCCACCATCAGCAGGGCCTTGTCGCGGCAGGTTTGGTCGCCCGTCTCGGCGTGCGTGCGGGCCCAGGCGGTGAGGAAGTGCCCCTGCATGTGGGTGCGGAAGGGGAAGTCGGGGGCGTCCCAGCCGCCGTTCGGCGCGGCGCCCTGGGTGGACAGCCCGTGGTTGGCGCGGAAGTTGTACAGCAGCCGGTCGACGTCGACGAACCGCAGGTAGTTCAGGGTGCGTTGCTGGTTGTCCAGCCACCGGCTGGCGGTCAGCCGCACCTGGCCGGGCTCGAAGGGGTGCGCGGTGGGCGCGACCGCCGCCGCGGCGGGGGCGGTGGGCGCCGCGCCGGTCGCGGCCCGGGCTGGCGTGCTTCCCAGGGTGGCTCCGGTGGCGGAGGCGGCGACTGCGGCGCCGGCGGCCTGCAGGAGCCGCCGCCGGCTGACGTGGGAGGACATCTTCGGCCCTTTCGTTGGTGTGGGGTGGGGTGCTGGGCTGGGCGCGAGGGGGCCGGGCCAGCGGGCCCTTCGGGAACCCACCAACGCGCCGACCCGGTGAGTCGGTAGGTCGATAGGTCAGTAGCTCAGTAGGTCAGTAGGTCAGTAGGTCAGTAGGTCAGCTGGAAGGTCGCGTCCCGCCGGTCCGTCGCCGGTGAGGCGGCGCCGAGCGGGTCGATCCGCAGCAGGTACTCGGCGTGCCGCAGGTAGTGGTCCGGGTAGTTGACGCTCCGGAACGACGCCCAGCCGGCGTCCGCGAGGCCGGGCTGCCGGTGGAAGGTGGCGTCGGCCGCGAACGTCGCGGAGCCGTCGCGTTCCGCCAGCACGACGTCGAGGTTCTGGTGGCGGAGGAAGTGCCCCGGGTAGTTCACCGACTCGAAGGAGACCCCGGCCGGGTCCGCGAGACCGGCGACCAGGCGCCACTGGGCGTCGGGGTACGGGTCGAAGGGGTAGGCGTCGAGGCGGGCGGCGAAGCCGGCGTGCCGGAGGAACCGGTCGGGGTGGTTGTAGGAGCGGACCCGGTGCCAGGTCGGGGTGCCCCAGTGGTCGAGCAGGGCGGCGTGCTCGGCGGCGGTGAGGGGGCAGGTGGTGGCGTGCTTGGCGTTCAGCGGCTGGGTGTAGGCGAACCTGTCGACCTCGGTCCAGTGGTCCCCGGTGATGTCGCCGCTGGTCCAGAGGTGGAGTCGGCCGTTGACCGGGGCGTAGGAGTCGCCCCACAGGTACCACTGGTCGCGGTCGTTGGCCCGCTGCACGATGGGCGCCTCGATGCCGCCCTGGATCACCCCGCCGGTGTACGTCCCGGCGTCGAAGGAGCGGGGGCGCAGCGTGCTGGAACGGGCCCCGTACAGCCGGCCGTTCCCCATGTGCTTGTAGTAGAGGTAGTGCGCGGTCGCGGTGTGGTGCAGGGTGCCGTCGAGCACCGGGTACCCGGGGGCGAAGAACGGCTGCGGCCCGCTGACGGTGACGAAGTCCGGCGTGTAGTTGACGAAGAAGGAGTCCACGCCGTCGAAGTTCGCGGAGTAGAAGATGCCGTACTGGCCGCGTTCGGGGTCCCAGAACGCCTCCGGTGCCCAGGTGTGCGTGGGCCGGTCGTGCAGGCGTAACCGCCGGTAGCCGGTGAAGGACCGGAGGTCCGCGGAGTCCCAGGCGTGGATGTACTGGTTCCGCTGGCCGAAGTCGGTGCCGGTCAGGTCGGTGGCCAGCACGACGAAGGTGCCGTCCTGCCGGCGCAGGATGAACGGGTCCCGCAGGCCCCCGGTGCCGGCGGTGGGGGTGGCCACCGGGTTGTTGTCGTTCAGCGGCGTCCAGTTGAGCCCGTCCGGACTGACCGCCAGGTGGAGGGCGTACCGGGCGCCGAGCATGGTCGGGGACTCGGTGAAGTAGCCCATCACGAAGGCCTCGTGGGTGGCCGCGGGCCCGGCGGCGGCGGCCGGTCCGGCGGTCAGCGCCGGGAGGCCCACGGAGGCGGCCGCCACCGAGGCGGCGCCCAGGGCCAGGAAGGATCGTCTGTCCTGCATCATGGTCAACCTTTCGCGGAGCGCGCGGTGGTGCGGTCCGGTCTCGCGCCAGCCGGGGGCGACGGCCCGCGGATGGTCCAGGGGGGCCTCGGCACACGCGCGGCGGGTGCGGCCGGCTCAGCCAGCACGCCGGGGCGGCTCGTCGGGCCGGCGTGCCGCGCGGGATGCGAGCGCCGAACGTTCGCTATTTCGGACGCCGTTCATCTTCTCGAACGGAAGGTAGGGCGGGACCCGGGAGGTGTCAACGCCCGCCGCAGCGCTCGACGTTCTGCCACCACGTGCGCTACCGCCCACTCGACGTCACGGACTCCGCTCGACCGCCGTCGCCAGACAGGTGGCGTCCAGTAGGTCCCGGTCGGTGTCGGGCCCGGCGTTCGGGGCGTCGATCAGCCGGACGACGGGGCTGACCGCCGCCTCGGGGCGCTGGCCGGGCGGTGGCACGAGCACGGCGGTGGCGATCCGCCGGCCGGCGAAGCCGGTGCGCACCGGCCGTCTTCGCGGGTGCGGCGGGGCCTCCTAAGCTGGCCCTGCCATGTCAAGGACAAGCGGAGGTGGGCGTGGAGCGGGGCAAGCTGATCGCGGACCGGTACGAGCTGACCGGCCGTCTGGGCCGGGGCGGCATGGGCGAGGTGTGGGCCGCGCGGGATCGTGTGCTCCACCGTGAGGTCGCGCTCAAGCTGCTGGATCTCGACGGGATCGCCCATGCTGACCTGCCCCGGCGGTTCGAGCGCGAGGCGGTCGCCGCTGCCCAGATCGTCCACCCCAACGTCGCCGCCCTCTACGACCGGGGCATCCACGACGACGTGTTGTTCCTGGTGATGGAGAAGGTGGACGGCCAGACGCTCACAGCGCGGCTTCGGGCCGAGAGCCCTTTCCCCCTGACGCGTGCCCTGGCCGTCGCCAGCGGCGTCTGCGCCGCGCTGGAGGCCGCCCACCGGGCCCAGGTCATCCACTACGACATCAAGCCCCACAACGTCATCCTCACCGGCGACGGGCTGGTGAAGGTCATCGACTTCGGGATCGCCGGGTTCGTCCAGGCCGCGTTCACCGTGGCGCGCTCCTCCCAACTGGCGCCGGCCGGAACGCCGGAGTTCGGCGCCCCGGAGCAGTTCCGCACGGAACGCGGCGACGAACGCTCCGACCTGTACGCACTGGGTGGGATGCTCTTCGCGATGCTCGCCGGCCGGCCGCCCTTCACCGGGCACAACAGCATCGCGGTCGTGCGGCGGAAGCTCGACGAGGAGGCCCCGCCCCTCGACGCGTTCCGCTCCGGCCTGCCGCCGGAGGTGACCACGCTCGTCGCCGAACTACTGGCGCGCGATCCCGACCGGCGCCCCCAGTCGGCCCGCCTGGTCCAGCAGCGGCTTCAGGCACTCCTGGCCTCGTGCGCGGTGGCAGACGCTCCCACCGCGGCGGTGCCCCCGACGCCACCCACCCGCCCGCTGGACGACGTCACGCGGCGCGTGCCTCGGCCACCCTCCCCCGGCTCCTGGAACCGCGCCTCCACCGACGAGACGCCGTTCACCCCCGATGCCCTGCTGCCGCGGCGGTTCACCAACGACCTGGGCATCGAGTTCGCGCGGATCGCCGCGGACACCCGCCCCTCCCGGGAAGCGGGCCCCAGCGACCTGGTCAGGGAACTCGCGCGCCGCGACTGTACCGAAGTGGTCGCCGGCGTCTACGCGGAGCAGCCCGGCTCCCACGCCACGCCCGAGCACCCCGTCCACATCTCCGTCCAGGTCTTCGCGTTCCCCGATGTGGCGACGGCCCAGGACGCGCACGGGTACCTGGGCGACGGCGGAGGGGCGTGGCACCTCACCATCTGGGGTGCCAGCGCCGAGGGCGGCCTCACCCCCGGTCCCGACAAGGTCCGCCGCAGCCGCCGATGGAAGCAGACCTGGCGCAAGCACCGCTACTTGGCCGTGGCGCTCGCCTACCGGGCCGACCTCACCAACGACGGCTCCATCACGCCCTGGCTCGCCGCGGCCGCCCGCCGGGCCGCGACCTCCACCGGGCCGCGGAACCACCACGGCGCCTAGCGGCTCGGCCGCGCCGTCGGCGAGCCGCCGGGGGCAGCCCGACGAGCTACGGCAGGCGCTCAGCGACCTGGCCGCCCAACTCGCCGCGGCCGCCGAACGGGGAACGGAAGAACTGCCGGGGTAGGCATCGGATCTGATGCGGCGGAGCCCTCCGTGATCACCGCGCCCCGCGGCGGCCCGCCCCGGGCACCGCACGGCGCGGTGCCCGGGGCCGGGGCGGGGGCCGGGGGTCAGAGTGGCGGGGTCAGCGGGGACGGGGCGCGCAGCGTGGTCTCCTGCTCGTAGTCGTAGGCGTAGCCCAGCAACGCGCCGTCGCTGTACGGGCGGCCCATGAAGGAGAGGGTCATGGGCAGCCCCTGCGAGCCGAAGCCCATCGGCACGACGATGCCGGGGAAGCCGACCGAGCTGTAGCCGGCGAAGGTCGCGGGGTCCGGCCGGTCGGAGCGCACGTAGTCCGGGTCGTCAATGGTCTGCACGGGGTTATCGATGGGCGGCGCGAAGCGGGACTCGTAGGGGAAGACCATGGCGTCCAGGCGGTGTGCGTCGAAGACCGCCAGCTTCAGGCGCGTAGCCTCCGGCAGGACGTTCTCCATCAGGTCGGCGTACTCGGGCGCGGCGGTCGAGGTGCGCAGCGAGTTGATGAGCAGGTTGAGGACGGAGTCGGCCACCGGCAGCGGGGACTGGTTGACCTCCGTCTCGTAGACGCGGACGAACTCCTCGACGGTGCGCGGCACTCGGGGGCCGAGCGTGGTCACGTACCGTTCCCAGTCCTCCTTGAAGCGGTAGTCGGCGATCCGCCGGATGTTGGTGCCGCCGTTGACGATGTAGTACTCCACGAACGCCGGGTCGAGGGTCACGTCGACGAGTTCGGCGCCCAGGTCGCGCAGCGTGGCCAGGGCGGTCTCGGTGAGCGCGTCGATCTCGGGGTCGCCGCCGAAGAAGTCGCGCATGACGCCGAGTCGGGTGCCGCGCAGCGAACGGCGCCTGAGGTAGCGGGTGTAGTCGAGGCGGCCGGCCGCCGCCTGGCGGCGCAGCGCGCGCGGGTAGGCACGGTAGGTCGCCACCGACAGCGGGTCGGCCGGGTCCTCGCCGGCGACGGCGTTGAACAGCAGCGCGGTGTCGGTGACGGTGCGGGCCATGGGCCCCGCGGTGTCGAAGGTCAGGTTCTTGGGGGCGATGCCGTCCCGGCTGATCAGGCCGGTGGTGGGCCGCAGGCCGACGATGCCGCAGTAGGCGGCCGGGCCGCGCACCGAGGTGCTGGTGTCGGTGCCGATGGCCAGCACCCCGAGGTTGGCGGCCAGCGCGCCAGCGGAGCCGGCGCTGGACCCGCCTGTCTGGCGCTCAAGGTGGTAGGGGTTGAGCATCTGGCCGTCGAGGGTGCTGTAGGGACTGCCGGCGAACTCGCCCATGGACGCCTTGCCGAGGATGAGCGCGCCCTGCCGCCGCAGCGCCCTGGTGAGGAACGCGTCGTCGTCGGGGTAGGCGTCTTTGAGGATCACCGAGCCGTTGCTGGTCGGCTGGTCGGCGGTGTCCACGTTGTCCTTCAGCAGCACGGGGACGCCGTGCAGCGGGCCGCGCCGCCCGCGCGGCACGCGGTCCAGCTCGGCGGCCTGGCGTGCGACGCGCGGGTTGACCGTGGTGATCGCGTTCAGTCGGGGGCCGCCCTCCTCGTAGGCGGCGATCCGGGCGAGGAAGAGCTGGGTCAGTTCCACGCAGCTGAGCCGGCCGGAGTCGAGGGCCCGCCGGATGTCGGCGACGGTGGTCTCCTCGACGGTGAACTCCCGTCCGCCGTGTGAGGGGTGGCCCCTCCCCCGGTCCCGCGCCGCCGCCATCCCGGGGATGCCGGCGGCCAGTCCCATGGCGCCCACGCCGGTCACAAAGCCGCGCCTGCCGATTCGGGTCATGTGTGTCGCCTCTCGCTGCGTCCGCGCGGCGTTTCGGCGCCCGGCGGCGGTGGCGGGGGCTGCGTGCCGTGCGTGTCGGTGCTGTCGGTGCCTGTCGGTGCTGTCAGTGCGGGTGGGGGCTGTCCGTCGCGGGTGGGTGCTGAGCGCTGCGGGACGGTGCTGACCGTCGCGCGTCGGCGCTGACCGTGGAGGGCCGGTGCGGTCGCCCGAAGTGGGGGGAGCGGCGCCGTCCACTGGGGTGTCGGCCGGCGGGCCGGCGGTTCTCGGATGCGGGCCGGGCGTTGGTCCTTCGGCGGTGCGGGCTCGGGCGGGGGTTCGACCCGGTGCGGCTCCCGACGGGGGTGGGGTGGCCCCGCGGCGGGCCTCCACTCTCACCCCGCGTGGCATGCTCCCGCCACTGGCTGGGCGTTACGTCTGTGCGGAGGACGTGTTACCCGGCGCGGCCCGCCATCGGCGCCTTGACCACCCCGAACGCGCCACCGCTTGAAGGGAGTTCGGGGTGGTCGGGGCGGCCGTCGGCGGGGCTGACGGCGCGGGTTTGGTCGACGATCGGGGCCCGGCCCCGCGCGGCGCCCGGGCCGGGGCCGGCGCGCTGAGCTGCGGACGGGCCGATCGCGGCTTGTGTGGCGAGCGCGTCAGGTGGCACTGTTCAGCCGAACAGGAGAACTATGCGACCACCAGACAAGCCGCGAGGCCGGGATGCTGACGAGGAAGCGTTCGACGTCTTCTACACCGCGAGCGTCGGCCGGGTTATCGGCCAGCTGTACGCGATGACCGGTGACCTGGCCGAGGCGCAGGACGTGGTGCAGGAAGCCTACGTCCGGGCCTGGCAACGGTGGGCCGACCTGGACCTGGACGGCGCCCCCGAGGCGTGGGTGCGCACGGTGGCGTGGCGGCTGGCGGTCAGCCGGTGGCGGCGAATGCGCACCGCGCTCTCCTTCGCCCGGCGGCAGGGGCCGCCGGCCTCGGTGCCGCCGCCCGAGCCACACCATGTGCTGCTGGTCGAGGCGTTGCGGCGGATCCCCGAGACGCAGCGGCGGGCGGTGGTGCTGCACCACCTGTGTGACCTGTCGGTGGAGCAGGTGGCGGCCGAGACCGACGCGCCGGTCGGCACCGTCAAGTCGCACCTGAGCCGGGGGCGGGCGGCGCTGGCTCGGCTGTTGACCGACACGGAACTGGATTCGCGGACGACCGGGCGGTCGGAGGTGCGTCATGACTGACGAGACGGAGTTGCGGGGGTATCTCACCGATCTCGCGGACTCGGGGCGGCGGCAGGCGGTGCCGGTGGCCCCGGCGAGCATCCGGGCGCACGGTGAGCGGCGGCTGCGCCGCCGGCGGGCGGCGCTGACGACCGGCGGTGCGCTGCTGGCCGTGACGGTGGTGGTGGGCGGTTGGTCGCTGGCCGGGGTGTCCCGCGGGCCGGAGCCGCCGGCCGTCGTCCCGACCACGCCGACCGCCTCGCCGTTCGTGCCGCCGACGCCCGCGCCCGGGCAGGCGTACGCCAGTGAACTGGGCTATGTGCACGGCGCGGTGGCCGACGGGGAGATGGTGAACGTCACCGTCGAGCAACTCAGCTCCGAGGACGGCACCCTGGAGTCGGTCGGGGTGACGCACACGCTGACCCTGCCGGGGTGGACCCGGCTGGAGGTCCGCGAGCTGGCCGGCGGGACCCCGACCGACCTGGAACTGAGCGACCTGGTCGAGGCGTTGGCCGGCGAGCCGCGGTGGGTGTTCGCCATCGACTACGACAGCGAGGGCCGGGTGGCGTCGCTGCGGGAGGCGTACTGGCTCACCGAGTGAGCCCCGGGGCCGGCGAACGGGCGGCGCGGGATCACGAGAAAAAAAGAATGCGCATCGGGGTGCAACCCACCGGGTCGGCTGGCGCGTAGAGAGCGTGTAACCAGCTCACCCCTGATGCCAGGAGAAACGTTGACCATGTGTGTCTCACGCCGCCGAGCGGTTCTGCGCAGCCTCACCGCCCTCGCCATCGGCGCCGTGGTGCTGACCGGCTGTGGTGGTGACAAGGCGGATTCCTCCGCGTCCGAGACGTCGGCGACGACCACCGACACGACCGACGAGACGGTCTCGGACACCACGTCGGGCGGCGACACCGACCCGGAGGAGGAGGCGGTGGAGTCGGACGACGCGGCGGCCGACGACGAGGCGGCCACGGACGAGGACGCCGGGTCCGACGGCGAGGCGGCCACGGGCGACGCCGCCGCCTGGGCCGGTACCAAGCAGTTCGTCCAGATCGAGGACGTCTGGAGCGAAGAGGGGCAGACCCTCCTCTCGGTGCGCGCCGCCGAGAAGGAGGCGATGACGGAGCCGCACGAGGCGTGGATCATCATCCCGAGCGAGGGCCCCTACACCACGGTCGCCCTGACCGAGGACGCCCAGGTGCTGCTGTCGGTCCCGCTCGGTGACGAGTCGGCCGCGGCCGAGTACTCCCAGGAGGAGCTGGTCAGCCGGTTCGCCGAGCAGCCGGAGTCGGCCATCCCCGGGCTCGGCTACGACCTGAGCTTCGACGGCGACGGCCAGGTCACCCGGCTGGAGACGCTGTACATGTCCTGACCCGACGCCAGGCGCCCCCGACTCCTGACCCCGCGGCTCACCGGCCGCGGGGTCAGGGGCGTCGGAGGCGGAGGGCGAGGAACTTGGGTTCGGTGGAGAGCTTGCGGTACATCCGCTCGTTCAGGGCGGCGGCCTCCGGGAGCGGGCGTGGCTCGCGGACCTGTTCCACCACGAAGCCGGCGGTCAGCAGTTCGGTGAAGAGCACCTCCAGCGGCATCCGCCAGACCGGCGCCGTCCACTCGTCCAGCAGGGCGGTCTCGGCCTTCCCGGTGGTGAAGTAGGAGCCGCCGAACAACTGCCAGGAGCGGGTGGGGTGGAAGGTCGAGAGGACGAGCCAGCCGCCGGGCCGCAGCACCCGGCGGATCTCGGCGAGGAGTTGGGCGCGGGCGTCGATGTGGTGGTAGACGAGCGCGAGCAGCACCCCGTCGAAGGAGGCGTCGGCCAGGAAGTCCAGGGGCTTCTCCAGGTCGTGCGCGCGCAGGTCGACGGCGTCGCCGAGCCGTTCCCTGGCGCTGGCCAGCAGTTCGGCGCCGCCCTCGAGGCCGGTCGGTTCGGCGCCCCGCTGGATGAGTTCCGCCAGGTAGTGGCCGGCGCCGCAGCCGGCGTCCAGGACGCGTAGGCCGCGGCAGGGGCCGATCAGGTCGAGCAGGGCGGGGCGGTCGTAGTAGGCGTTGTACACGCTGTCGGTGGCGTGCGAGGCGTACCACCGGCCCATGTCGCCGTCGAACACGCCGCTGCTGGTCTCCTGGCTGGTCACGATGGTCTCCTCTGCGCGCGGACCCGGTCGGCCGTGGTGGCGGCCGGCCGGTCGGGGGCGTTCACCGGTCCAGGTGGACCGGGCTGGGTGGGTAGTCGCCGGCGATCAGCCGGGGCAGCGACCGGGGCAGGATCGGGGGCAGGATGGTCTCGGTCGTGGCGGCCAGTTCGTCGGCGTCCCACCAGCGCATGCCGAGCAGTTGGCGGCGTTCCTCGTCGGTCCACGCCACCTGGCGCAGCTGGCGGGAGTCGGTGAAGCCCACGAAGTAGTGCTCCTCCTGGCACAGGAACTGGTCCTTGAGGTAGGGGTGGGCGACCGACCTGGTCCAGACGACGGGGCCGAGGGTGAGGTCGGCGATGCCCGTCTCCTCGTACAGCTCCCGGCGGGCCGCGGCGGCCAGCGACTCGTCCGGCTCGCAGCCGCCGCCGGGGGTGAACCACCAGCTGCCGGCGGCCGGTTGGTGCGGGTTGCGGCCGTGCACGAGGAGGGTGTGGGTCCCTCCGGCGATCAGCACGACCCGGGCGGCGGTGCGGCGCAGCACCCGGCGGCCCTCGCGGTACTCGGTCAACTCAGGCCCTCGTTTCCCTGGTCCCGGGCGGCCGGCCGGCGGGGCGCCGTCGCGGGGGTGGGCACAGCGACGCGGGGGCGATGCCGGCGGCCGGGATCTCCTCGACGCCGGCCCCGGCGCCGTCTGGCAGGCCCCAGCCGGCCGCGGCGGCCACCGCCGCCCGGGCCTGCGGTTCCCCGTCCGGGCCGGCGCCGGTCAACTCCGGTACCAGGTCGGGCGGTACCAGCAGCCGCCGGTGGACGGTCCCGGTGTGCGGGTCGCGGGCCGCCGGCCGGACGGCCGTGGCGCGGGCGGCCAGGCGCACGCGGGCGACGACGGGCCCGTCGGGCGTCCGGTCGACCAGGTACCCGAGGTGGACCGGCGGCGTCATCTCGCTGTTGACCTCCTCGCGCACCTCGCGGACGGCGGCCGCGACGGCGTCGCCCCCGTCGCGAGGCTCCAGGGTGCCGCCCGGCAGGCCGAAGAGGCCGGTCGCGCTGACGAAGGCGACCACCCGCCCGTCCGGCACGAACAGCCACACCCACGCCTGCCGGACGGGGAGTTCCGCCGGCACGGGCCCGGGCCGCCAGGTCCAGGCGCCGGCGCTCTGGACGGCGGGCGCGATGCCGAACCGGGTGACGGCGTCGAGCACTGGCGGGGGGTGGCCGCGCTCGGTGTAGGCGGGGGTGCCGGTCCGCCGGGCGCGCAGCGCTGCCCGCACCCGGCCCACCTCCTCGGGCGGCAAGGCCTGGGCCAGTGCCTCGGGGGCGAGGAAGGTGATGGCGCGGTCGGTGAGTCGGCGGGCGGCGTTCGCGGAGATCTCGCCGGCGTCGAAGACGTGCCGGATGGTGCCGCCCGCCCCGGTCGGCCGCCAGTCGGACAGCAGCGTCGGCCCGAGCCGGGGGGTGAGGCCGGTGGCGGCGCGCACCGCGTGCCGCGCGGCGGCGGGCGGGGAGCGGTCGCCGGTCGGCCCGGTGGGCAGCGCCAGGGTGCCGTCGGCCGCGGGCACGAGCAGGACGCGGCCGTGTGGGTCGGTGACGAGGGCCGCGGCCTCGCCGTGGGGTGGGTGCGGGGGCTGGCGCATGGGCGGTTTCCTCGGCTGGGGGTGGCGGGTCACCGGGCGTCGCGCACCGCGGCGAGCACGGCTGACGTGCCGTCGGCGAGCCGCGTCATGCTCTGGGTGAGCCGGTAGCAGGGGGTTTCCTCGGCCAGCCGGCGCAGCAGCCGGGCCCGCCGGTCGGCGTCGGTGCGCGGGTACCAGGCGGCCAGGAAGGGGTCGTACTTGGTCGCGGTCTCCTCGACGTGGGCGGCGAGTGCGCGGTGCGCCTCGGCCGGGGTCAGCCGGGTGAGGTCGGGGCGGGTGGTGCCGGCGTCGAAGCGGGGCAGTACGACGGCGTGCACCGGGGCGTCGGGCAGCAGGTTCCGGCCGGTGACGTGGGCGAGTTCGGCGCAGCGGACCCAGACCGAGCCGGGCAGGCGGGTGCCGGACTCGGCGTGGACGGCGTCGCGGGTGTGGTGGCGGCCGGGGAAGGCGTTGGTGGGGTGGCTGGCTTCGGCCAGCAGGGTGCGCAGGCCGGGGGCCGTGCCGGCCAGCTCCAGCAGGGCGTCGGTGCGGATGTTGACCGTCCGGGGGGAGCCGTAGCCGGTGAGGGGCGCGCCGGCCCGCAGGGGGCCGCCGGCGGCGCCAGCACCGGAATCAGGGTCGGTGTCGGTGTCGGTGAGGACGAGGTCGTCGTTGGAGACGAAGTCGGCGCCGCCGTTGAGCAGGGCGCTCAGGATGCTGGAGGTCTTGCCGGACTTCTTGTGGCCGAGGAAGGCGACGCCCCGGCCGGCGACCCGCACCAGCCCGCCGTGCAGGAAGAGGTCGCCGCGCGCGAAGCCCTGCCAGCGCAGCAGGTGCCGTACGGAGCGCAGGAGTTGCTGGAGCGTCCACTCCGGGTCGTCGGCCGGCAGGGTCAGCCGGTGGCGCGCGTCGTCGACCCACAGCACCCGGTCCGGCTCGTACTCCGAGCGCAGCACGACGCGTCGCCAGTCGGCGCCGTCGGGCGGCCCGTCGCCCACCCGGACGTGCGGGGCGCGCGGCGGGCCGGCCGCCGGCGCCCAGTCGATGTAGGGGCGGGCGACACGGGCGAGGCCGGCGAGGGCCTCGGGGCGGGCCGCCACCGAGACGGTGGCGCCGCGTACGGACGCGACCACCTGTCGAACGCCGCTCATGGGCGGGGTTTCCCTTCCGGTGCGGGGGGTGGCACGGGGGCGCTCAGCCGTGGACGGGCAGCGACTGCCAGAACGGGTCCCGGAAGATCATCGACTTCCGCGGCCCCTTGGAGCCCTGGTACTTGCCGGAGTAGAGGATGATCTCCCCCTGGGGCCGCCAGAACGTCATCTGGGCGATGCGCATGCCGGGGTAGACGGTCAGCGGCAGCGTGGAGAAGAGTTGGAAGGTGACGGTGCCGACCGAGCCGATGTCGATGAGGTCGGCCGTCACGTGGACGAACAGGCCGGCGCGGGCGGTGCTGGACTTGGCGTGCACCATGGGGACGAACTCGGCGCTGCCGACGGTCTCCCGGGACGAGCCGAGGCAGAAGCCGAGCGGTTCGAGTTGCAGCCCGGTGGACGGGATCTTGACCTCCTGGACCTCCTGCTCCTCCCGGGGGTCGATCACCGGGTTGCAGTAGCGCAGGACGGTGTCCTCCAGGGTGAGGTCGATGCTGTTGGGGTTGAGGTGCTCGGGCTCGAAGGGGGTCACGGTGATGACGTCGTTCTCCACCTGTCGCCTGATTTCCGGGCCGCTGAGGATCACTGCGACTCCCCTGTCCTGGTGAGGGGTTGGCTGGCGCGCGGTGGCTCCGCGCTGGGTTGGTGCAGCTTGGATGGCATGGGCCGGTCGTGCCGCCCGTACCAGCCGGCGTAGGGGGCGGGGGCGCCCTGGATGTTCCAGAAGGAGACCTGGCCGATCACCTGCCCCGGGTAGACGTAGATGTCGAGGGCCGGGAGGAGTTCCAGCGTCCAGCGGTGTACCGCGCCCTGGTGGCCGAGGTTGGCCGAGAGCTGGACGAACAGGCCCAGCCGGCCGATGGAGCTGCGCCCGATGAGGGAGGTGACGTAGTGGGCGCTGCCGATGCGTTCCAGGGTGTGGCCGAGGTAGAACCGCCCCTTGCGTAACAGGTAGCGGCCGCCGTCGGGGGCCAGCCGGACGTGGCTGGCCTCGGGCTGTCCCTCGCCCTCCATCACCACCTCGTGGATCTCGTGGCCGAGCCGGTAGTTGTAGCTGTTGGGGTTGACCCGCTCGGTGGCGAAGGGGTCGATGACGATGTCTCCGGCGGCCACGGCCCGGGTGATGGCCGCGCCGGTGAGGATCACCGGGGGGCCCGCTTCAGGAGCAGTTCGCCGACCAGCGAGCGGAAGTCCTCGTCGAGGAGGACCGGCGAGCCCCAGTCGCGCCAGGTGTCGCGCTCCAGGGGGTGGCGGACGGCGTAGAAGGAGAGGATGCCCAGCAGGGCCCACAGCTCGAAGTGCGGCACCAGCTCCGCGTCGGCCGCGCACTGGCTCTCCAGGACGTGGTCGAGGAAGACCTGGTGCAGCGCCCGGCCCCGCAGGTGGGCGCTGACGGCCGCGACTGCGTGCGCCGGAGTGGAGACGGCGGCGATGGGCACGTTGAGGGTGACGAGCCGCCCGTCGGGGGTGACCACGAAGTTCTTCAGGTTGGCGTCGATGGGGACCACCGCGTGCGGGGCGGGGTTGCGGCGCAGGGCCTCGGGCAGCCGGTGGTTCACCCAGTCGTCGACGGCGTCGCCGATCTCGGTGTCCTGGTAGAGGGGCCGGGCGCGGCCCCAGTAGCGGGCGGCGTAGCGCTGGACGAACTCGGTGTGGGTGGCGACGCGGGGCGCGGTCCGCTTGTAGGGGCCGTAGCCGTCGTGCATCCGGGGCAGCTCCCGGCAGGCCAGCAGGAAGCGGGCCAGCTGCTCGGACAACTCCTCGGCGGGCAGGGCCTTTTCGTCCTCGGCGAGCACGGTGGCCAGGTCGGTGCCCGGTACGTAGTCGGCGAGCACCCCGTCGAACGGGTCGCCCCGTTCCTGGTCGAGGACCCGGCGCACCCGCTGCACCGGGATGGTGCGGGCGAGCGCGGCGTTGGACTCCGCGAGGTAGGAGAGCGGGATGTCGCTGTCCGTGACGTGCTTGGCCACCAGCCCGGCGGGGGCCCCGGCGACCCCGTCCGTCCCGTCCGCCCCGGCCGTCCCGGTGACCAGGAAGACGGTGTTGTTCGACGCGCTGAGCTGGGTCACCCGTGCCCCCGGGTACTGTGCCGCGAGGTAACTCTCGAAACCGGACATGCGCTTCTCCCACTCTCCGACTCTTCGCGTCCCGGCCGTCGTCAACCGTGCGCGCGCACGGCCGGGCTCTCGACGGCGCGGGTCGCCTTCCACTTGGTGCCCACGTACTTGTGCGGCAGGAGGTCCGCCATCGGGACGGCGGTCAGCGCGTCGGGCGGGCCGACCACCGCCTCGATGTCGGGCCCGTAGTCCAGCAGGAGTTCCCGGCAGAGCCCACACGGCGGTACCGGGCGGATGCGGCGGTCCGCCTCGCTGGGCTTGGGGTGCCGGACGGCCAGCACCAGCCGCAGACCGGTGGCGTCGGCCTCCCGCGCCTTGCCGAGCGCGACCGCCTCGGCGCACACCGAGGCGCGGCCGACCATGGCCTCGACGTGCAGGCCGGTGAAGACCCGGCCGTCGCCGGCCAGGATGGCGGCGCCGATCTGGTGCCGGTTCTCCGCGTACCGGGGGGTGATGGTCGCCGCGGCGCGGCGGAACAGCGCGTCCAGCCGCGTCCCCTGGCCGACCGGCGGCCCGGGTTCGGCCGGGCCGCCGGCCAACCCGGCCAGCAGGGCGTCCACGCGGACGCCGAGCTGGTCGAGGTCGCCGGCGTTGTCGATCTCGTGGTGCGGTCGCACGGCCAACACGCCGACCTCGGTGGGGTGTTCGTCGTCGCCGCTGGTGCGGTCGCCGCGGCCGGACTTCCGGGCCCGGCGCAGCTCGGCCGGGGCGTTGATCCGCACCAGGGTGAAACCCCGCTTGGCCACCTCGTCGAGGTCGACCGGCCGGGCGTCGTCGCAGATCAGCACCTCGGCGCCGGCCAGCACCGCGTCCTGGCAGCGCTGCTCGAAGTCGGCCAGCAGGAAGCCGGGGGCCGCGGTGCGGAAGTGCGAGCCCAGGAAGTTCAGCAGGGCGCCGTCCTGCCGGCCCTCCGCGAGCGGGTTGCCGGCCCGCTCGTGGAAGGCGCGCTGCACGTCGTACAGCGGGGCGGCGATCCGGACCACGGCGACCCTGGCGCCGCGTTCCTCCAGCCGGCGGCGGAGCAGCGCGCCGGTGGTCGACTTGCCCGCGCCCGGCAGTCCGAAGAGGGCGAGGCGTGGGGGGTGTGGGGTGCTCATGGTCGGGACCTCCTCGTCTCCTCGCGGTCAGGAGCAGACGAAGACGGAGTTGCGCTTGGTCAGTTCGAAGTGCCCGTGGCGCGCGATGCGGGCGGCGACCTGGCCCTCGACATCGGCGTGCAGCGCGTCGAACAGCTCCTTCGGGATCTCGTCGCCGGCCTTGGCCAGGGCTCCGCAGTAGCGGTGGCCGGCGACGTAGAAGTCCATGAACGGCTTGGGTGAGGTGAAGCGCAGGGCGTCCCGGTAGGGGCGCTCGTCCACGATGTCGAAGTGCTCGGTGACGTACTCGGCGGTGTTGTCGAGCGTCATGACGCCGCGTCGGCCGCGCGGCAGGCGGGCGATGAACTCGGCGGGGAAGCCGACCCGTTCCATCGCCTCGAAGTGCATGCCGTACATCTCCGGCATGGAGTGCCTGGCCTCGATGGTCACCAGCGCCCGGCCGCCCACGGCGGTCACCCGCCGCAGCTCGGCGAGGACGTCGTGCGGCCGGTCGACGTAGTGGAAGATGAAGTTGGCCATCACCCGGTCGAACGCGCCGTCGGCGAAGCGGGACAGGTCGTAGGCGTCGCCCTCGGTGAACTCCAGCGGGACCCAGGCGACGGTGACGTTGCGCCGGGCCAGGTCGAGCATGGCCGGGGAGATGTCGAGGGCGGTGACCCGCCCCCCGTCGCGCATCCGGCTGACGATGTCCCGCAGGACGAAGCCGTTGCCGCAGCCCACGTCCAGCAGGGACTCCCGGCCGGTCAGCTCCAGGGACTCGAAGATGTGGTCGACCAGGGGCAGGAGGTTGGTTCGGTAGAGGTTGTGGGTCATCTGCTGGGTGGCGAGCGCCACGTTGCTGCCGAAGTGCTCGCGGATGTAGTCAAGCCCGAAGTGGAACTGCTCGGGCGGGGCCGCCATGCTGTGCGTCATTTCGTTGCTCTCCCGGCTCGGCGTCTGATCAAACGAGGGGTGAATCGCCGTTGCTACGGTTCTCGGCGCCGCCGCCAGGGCCTCGCGGCACGCCGATTTCGCGCTGTTCGAGAAGGGTGGGAACCGCCGTCTCAGGGGCGGTGAGTAAGGCCCGTACAACCACCGGCCTGGAGGCGGATAACCGCGACGCTCACGTCGCGACCACCGCACCCGAACGACGCCTTCCATCCCGTTCGGAAGTCGCCCCAGAAAGCGGTTGCCGAGTAGCGAGCCAAAACTTTAGGAGCCTTGTCGCGCCAGGGTCAACCATGCACCGGTTTCTGGACTTGACCGGTTCACTTTTATTTGGCCTGAAGTGCGCTCCAACTCCGCCGGCGACGCCGCCGCCAACCTCGCAGACCGCGCCAACCAGCCCATTCCGCAAGCGACTTGACCCACCCTGTCCCCATTCGCGCCTCGACAGGAACTGCCCGCCTGTCAACCCCCCGGCGCAAGGTCTCCGGTCACTATCCAGACAGAACACGGCACACCCGCACCAGAAAGCGCCACCGGGGCGGCACCGCCCGCATGATCTTTAACGCCCACCACCATCACCGGACCAGCGGCGCGGCCAGCGGTTTGTGCGTTCGACGAAAATTCGATGAAGATGACACTTTCCCGGCCGGCCACCTTCCGTAGGCGCCGTTGACACCTCTCGAATCAGACACTTAGGCTCCCGATCAGCAGGGATGTCCTGCGACGCCAAAACCCAGCCGCTCCTGGGATTCACCGGAAACTCCTCATCGCGCGGGAAAGCCAGAGCGAAGCCATCGGCACGGCCGAATCAAAGGACGGACTGCCGGAGTTCCGTGCCGCGCGAGGGAGAAATGAAGGCCTTTCCCGCCGCACAAGCGGAGCCGCAGCCGTGTGCGGCGAGGGGGAAATACCCCCGGCCGGTCCGGCTTTCCCTTTCCCCGCGACTCCCCGCGACGGTGGCCGGCCGCGCGACCAGACGAACGGGACGGCGAGCCGCCGTGACCTTCCGGACCGCAGAAAGGCGGACAACGTGCGAGCAGTCGAACTCCCACCGCCCCACCTGGTGCACGACGTGGGCGGCCAGGACGTCCACGGCGGACGGATCGCCCACGGCCGGCTGCTGCGCGGCGGGTTCGTCACCCCCTACTCCCCCACGGACGTCGCCCGATTACGCCAGCACGGCCTGCTCGCCGTGCTGGACCTGCGCAGCGACCGCGAGGCCGGCAAGGTACGACAGGGCCTGGCCGACGAGCCGGGGCTGAGCTACCGGCGGGTGCCCATCGGGGACGAGGCGTCCCGGCCCCAGCCGGGCCGGTACGGCTCCCTGACCGAGCTGTACGCCGGCCATCTGTCGCGGCACGGCGCCGCCCTGGCCCAGGCCGTCGCCTTCGTCGTGCGGCCCCGGGACGGCGCGGTGCTGGTGCACTGCCGCACCGGACGCGACCGCACCGGGCTGGTGGTCAGCCTCGCCCTGAGCCTGGCCGGGCTCACCCCCCGGGAGGTGCTGGCCCACCACGCGCGGGCCGCCGAGACGGTCGCCCCGACCGTGGCCCGCCGCCGCGCCTCCTGGCTCGCCAAGGGCAAGGACCTCGCCTACTTCGACGCGATGAACAGCGACGCCGTGCCCGCCCTGGCGGCGGCGCTGGAGTGGCTCGCCACCGAGCACGGCACCGTGGCCGACTACCTCCGCGCCCACGGGGCGCCGCCCGACCTGCCACGGCTTGCCGCGGCGGCGCTGACGGCACTGCCCGAGGGGAACGCCACGGCCACCGGGGCGCGGCCGTGAGCCGACACGCCCCCGCCGCCCGCCGGGCGGCACCCGGCCCCGCCGGGGGAGACCACGAACAAGGGAGCACAACCAGCATGGGCAGTCGAGCGCTTGACGCGGTCCTGTGGGCCGGCGGATTCGACGCGGACCCCGCGGCCCTGGCCGAGGCGGACCCCGGGGACGTGATCACCGCGCTGGACATCCACCGGGTGGCGGGCCGGTTCCTGGGCCGCCTCGCCGACCAGCCGACCACCCGGGTCGACGCCGGCCTGCTGCAGGCCGTCCGCGCCTCGCACGCGCGGGACACCGCGACCGCCGCCCGGCTGGACGCCGACGCCAGCTGGGTCGCCCAGGGCGTCAAGGACCACCCGGCCTGGGACGGGCGCCCCCTGGTGCTGCTGAAGGGGAACTGCGCCAGCCACCTGCTCGGCGACCCGCACGCCCGGCGCCACACCTCCGACCTGGACGTGCTCACCGGGGACGGGGCGCGCTACGGCGGGATCTTCGAGGGCCTCGGCTACACCAGGCTGGCCAACCGGGCCTGCCACGAGGACGCCACCTTCGCCGCCGCCGACCGGTCCCCGCTCGACCTGCACGGTTACTTCCCCGTCTGGCGCTACCCCGCCGCCCCGCACACCGTCGCGCACGGCGGCGGCCTGGCCATGGCCGACTGGCCCACCACCCGCCGGCTGACCTACGAGACGGTGCTGACCGACTCCGTCCCGCACCCGGGCTCCCCCTCGGGAACCCTCCGCATCCCGGACGTCACGACGGCGACGCTGCTGCTGTGCGCGCACGTCTTCAAGGACTACGTCGAACCGCCGTTCATCCAGCCGCTCGCCAAGGTGCGGCTCGCCGAGCTGTGCGAGATCCGGGACCTGGCGCGGCACCCGAAGTTCGACGCGGCCCGCTTCACCGAGCTGGCCACGGAGCACGCCGCGCAGGACGCGGTCGGCTTCGTGCGCCAGCTGCTGACCGACCTCGACGCCCTGCCCCCGACGCTGAACTTGACCCAGTGGCCCACCCGGGACGGCTACCCGCAGGAGGCCGCGTTCGGCGTGCTGGTCGACGCCGGCAGCGGGCTGCCGGACCTGCTCGTCCGGTCCGACACCCTGGGGACGGCCGCCGAGGCCGTCGGCCACACCGTCGTCCCCGTCGGCCGCGCCCCGGTCAGCGTCGCCGTGGACCCCGCGCACGGCGCGGCCGGCGCCCCGGCGCTCTGGTCCACGCCGCCGGCCCACCCGAAGGAGGTCTTCACCCTCGACTGCCAGGTGGCGGAGGTCGACGACGGGATCAGCCTCGTCTTCCACTCGCCCCGCGGCCTCGGGGTCTACCTGGACGAGCTGCTGCTGTGCTTCGGCAACGAGCTGGTGCACACCGCGCGCGACGTGTACCAGGCCGGATTCCGGGAGTTCCCCTGGGCCACGCCGGCCGGCGCGACCTGGGAGATCGACGCCGCCGGGTGGCACGTCTCGTTCCTGGTGCCCCGGGCGGTCCTGGACCGGCACCGGGACGCCGAGGGGCGGGTGCCCCTGCTGGTCTGCGGCACCCGGTTCGTGGAGATGCCCGACTCCGAGTGGGACGACTTCTTCCGGCGGTGCGTCAGCAGCGTGCTGGTGCCACTGATCCTCGCGCCCGCCGACACCGACCAGGGGTGACCACCCCGTAGACCCGGCCGGCCCCGGGCGGTTGACGCCGCCCGGGCGGCGGCCCCCCGCCAGCCGAGGACGGTGCCCCGCATGACGACCCGAGTGACCCCACCGGCGCCGCCCGCCTCGGCGTCGGTGTGGCGCAACCGCGAGTTCCTGCGCTTCTTCGCCGCGCAGACCACGTCCTTCGTCGGCGACATGATGCTGCCCGTGGCGCTCACCGTCGCCATGCTCTCGGCCGGCTTCGGCGCGAGCGAGGTCGGGCTGGTGCTGGCCGCGCAGATCGCCCCGCTGGTGGTGCTGATGCTCGTCGGCGGCGTGCTCGCCGACCGCTTCCAGGCCCGCCGGATGATGATCCTCGCCGACCTGGTGCGGCTGGTCGGCATCGGCGTGATGGCCTTCGACGTCGCCCAGGGCCGGCCGTCGCTGTGGCTGCTGATCGTGATCCAGGCGGTCACCGGCGCCGCCACCGCGCTGCACCAGCCGGGCGTCGCCGGCATGGTGCCGGCCGTCGCCCCCCACCAGGTCAGGGAGGCCAACGCGGCGCTGCGGATCGGCATCTCGATCGGCGCGACCGTCGGCCCGATGAGCGCCGGCATCATCGTCGGCTTCGCCACCCCGGCCACCGCCATCGCCCTGGACGCCGTCACCTTCGCGATCAGCGCCGCCTGCCTGGCGGCGATCCGGCCGCTGGCCGCGCCCGGCCGCGCCGCGCGGGAGAGCCTGTGGCAGGGCATCAGGGAGGGCTGGCACGAGTTCCGTTCACGCGACTGGCTCTGGCCGGTGATCGGCGTCTTCGCGCTGCTCGGGCTCACCCTCTACGGGCCGTTCCAGGTGCTCAGCGCCACCGTGCTCACCGAGCGGGACGGCGCGGGCGGCTACGGGCTGATGATGTCACTCTTCGGCGCGGGCGCGGCGGCCGGCGGGCTGGTGGCGATGCGGATCCGGCCCCGTTTCCCGCTGCGCGGCGGCATCGTCGCGCTACTCGGCTACGTCCCCGTCCCGCTGCTCGTCGCCGCCGGCGCGCCCCTGGTGGTGCTGGGCCCGGCGTTCGCGGCGGCCGGCGCCGGGGCCTCGGTGTGGGCGGTGATGTGGGCGACCACGGTGCAGACCCGCATCCCGGCCGACGTTATCAACCGGATCTACGCCTACGACCAGACCGGCTCGATGGTCCTCCAGCCGGTAGGCCGGGCGCTGGCCGGGCCGGCGGCCGGCCTGCTGGGCACCGGCGCGGTCTTCACCCTCTCCGCCGTCTGCCTGCTGGTCGGCTGCCTCGCGCTGCTGGCCATCCCGGCCTTCCGCGGCCTGCGCGGTGACCAGCCGGCGTAGCGGAGCGGGGACGGCGGTCCGGATGGCCGGGCGTCCGGGCCCGGCGGGCCAACCATCGGGCGACTGCCACGGAGAGGCCGGCCGGTCCACGGCCTCGCGTGGCCTTTACTGGCGGCACCCGTCCGGCGTGCCCGGCCAGCCGGACCCGAGAGGAAGGTCGATCCCCGATGGGACGCCCACCGAGTGACGTCGATCGACGAGTCCCCCTCCTGACACCCGGCCCCCGCCGGTGGTCGGGGGCGGCCCGGTGACCGAGATCCTGCTGCTGCTCGCCGCCCTGGCGCTGGTGCTGGCCTGCGCGATCTTCGTCGCGGCCGAGTTCTCCCTCACCACCCTCGACCGCGGCCAGCTGGAGGCGGCCGCCGCGGCCGGCGAACGGGGCGCACAGGGCGCGCTGCTCGCCGTGCGACGGCTGACCTTCCAGCTGTCGGGCGCCCAACTGGGCATCACCGTCGCCTCGTTGGTCATCGGCATGCTCGCCGAGCCGGCGCTGGCCAGCCTGCTGCGCGGCCCGCTGCGCGACCTCGGACTGGGCGGCGCCGCGCCGTCGGTCGCCACCGTGCTGGGCGTCGTCCTGTCGACCATCGTGCTGATGGTCATCGGCGAACTGGTCCCCAAGAACTGGGCCATCTCCCGCCCCCTGGCCGTCGCCAAGGCCGTCGCCGGACCGCAGCGGGCGTTCACCGCGACGTTCGCCCCGCTGATCCGGCACCTGAACAGCGCCGCCAACCGGGCGGTGCGCCGGATCGGCCTCGAACCGGCCGAGGAGCTGGCCTCCGCCCGCACCCCGCAGGAACTCGTCGCGCTGGTCCGGCACTCCAGCGAGCGGGGCGTCCTGGAGGCGGACGCCGCCGAGCTGTTCGTGCGCACCATGCGCCTCGGGGAGCTGTCCGCCGAGAACGTGATGACGCCCCGGGTGAACGTGCACGCCCTGCCCGCCACCGCGTCGGCCGCCGACGTCGCCGAGTTGACCCGCCGCACCGGGCACTCGCGCTTCCCCGTCTACCGGGACCGACTCGACGAGGTGCTCGGCGTCGTCGCCATCAGGGAGGTGCTCTCCGTGCCCGAGGAGGAGCGAGCGACGCGGCCGGTCACCACGCTGCTCGCGGAGCCGCTCCTGGTCCCCGCGACCCTGCCGGTGGACCGGCTGCTCGACGACCTGCGGGACACCGTGGCGCTGGCCGTGGTGGTGGACGAGTACGGCGGCACCGCCGGCGTGGTGACCGTCGAGGACGTCCTGGAGGAGGTCGTCGGCGAGGTCACCGACGAACACGACCCGGTGACGGCCCCCCAACTCACCCAGCTCGCCCCCGGCGTCTGGGACGCGGACGGCCTGGTGCGCGTCGACGAACTCGACCACCTCGGCGTGCCCGACCTGGACGGCTCCTACGAGACCCTCGCCGGCATGGTGGCCACCCTGCTCGGCCGCGTGCCCCAGCCGGGAGACCGCGTCGAGGCGGCCGGGTGGCGGCTGGACGTGCTCAGCACCGTGGCCCACCGCGCCGAGCGGATCCGGCTCACCGCTCCCCCCGCCGACCCCACCGAACCCGCCGAGGGGAGCGAGGCGTGACCCTCTTCCAACTCGCGCTGGGCGCCTTCACGCTGCTGACCAACGCGTTCTTCGTGGGCGCCGAGTTCGCCCTGATCTCGGTCCGCAGGGACCAGATCGAGCCCCGGGCCGAGGCCGGCCAGCGACGGGCCCGCAGCGTGCTGTGGGCGCTGGAACACCTCTCCCCGATGATGGCCACGGCCCAACTCGGCATCACCGTCTCCTCCCTGGTCCTCGGCGCCGTCGCCGAACCGGCCATCGCCCACCTGATGGAGCCGGCGTTCGAGGCCGCGAACGTCCCGCACGGCCTGGTCCACCCCGTCGCCTTCACCATCGCCCTGGCGCTGGCGACCTACCTGCACATGCTGATCGGCGAGATGATCCCGAAGAACATCGCCCTGGCCGCGCCGGAGCGCACCGCGCTCGTCCTCGGCCCCGGCCTGGTCGCCGTCACCCGGGCGCTGCGGCCGGCGATCTTCGGCATCAACGCCTTCGCCAACACGCTGCTGCGGCTGCTGCGGGTGGAGCCGAAGGACGAGGTCGCCTCGACGTTCACCGACGACGAGCTGACCCGCTTCGTCCAGGACTCCACGGACGCCGGCCTGCTGGAGTCCGACGAGAGCCACCGGCTGCGCACCGTGCTGGCCCTGGGCACCCGCACCGTCGCCGAGGTGCTCGTCCCGGTGGCGGAGATGACCACGCTCGCCCCGGACACCACCCCGCGGCAGCTGACGCAGGCGGCGGCCCGCTCCGGCTTCTCCCGGTTCCCGGTCACCGCCCCCGGCCAGCGGGTGCTGGGCTTCCTGCACGTCAAGGACTCCCTCACCGGGGCCGACCGCGACCGGCCCTTCCCGCCCGGCGGCCTGCGCCGGGTGCTGTCCCTGGCGGCCGACACCCCGCTGGACGACGCCCTCACCGCGATGCGCACCGCCTCGACCCACCTGGCCTCGGTCACCGACCAGCGGGGCGCGCTGCTGGGCTTCGTCACCATGGAGGACGTGCTGTCGGAGCTGGTGCACCCGCGCGCGTCCGGCGGCCGACCCCGGCCGGCCCCGGAGTGACGCGGGCGCCCGGAGCTGTGCGGCGCCGTCGGCCGCACCGCTCCGGGGCCCGATGCCACGCCGGCCGTGGTCGAGGACCGGTCGGGCGCCGGGGTCAGGCCCCGGCCGCCCGGTCGAGCAGGTGAGCGGCCGCCGCCACCGCGAGCAGCAGGTACCCGCCGGGGAAGGCGATGTTGTAGAAGACCCTGGCCCGCACGTGGGCCACGACGGCGCCGACGAAGAACAGCACCAGGCCGACGCCGGCGGCGACTCCGAGCCAGGGCAGCGCGGCCAGCCCCACGACCAGCCCCACCGCCCCGGCCAGCTTCAGCGTCGCGAGCCAGGGCAGCGTGCTGGGGGGCAGGTTCACCTCGGCGGAGTTCCGCAACACGAACCCCGCCTTGGCGTAGTCGGCGACCGCCATGGACGCGTTCGCCACGACACACAGGAGCGTGGCGACGAAGAGGACCGTCGTCATGCCGGGTACCCGCCCACCACGGTGCTCGCCTTCGGCGTCAGGTCGTCGTCGGTCTGGCCGGGCAGCCAGCGGCGGAAGTCCGCCGCGGCGGGGATCGACGGCAGCGGGTTGGCCACCCCGTCGGCGAGTTCGAGGACCAGGGTGAAGACCGGTTCGTCCGCGTCCTGGAACGCGGTGTACCGCACCCCCGCCGGGGCCTCGGCCCGCACGGCGGCGCACACCGCCGCGATCCGTTCGGCCACCGTGGTGACCCGTTCGGGAGTGGTGCGGAACCGGACCGTGTGTACGCTCATCGTCAGGTGTTCTCTCTCGGGTGCTGGGCTCTTCGGAGCTGAGGTGGTTCGGAGCTGAGGTTGTTCGGGGCTGAGATTGCTGGTCTCGCCCGTCCCGACGTCTCCCACCTCGGAAAGGTGACACCTGGTGGTACCGATTGCGGAGTTCGAAGCGGCCAGGCCGCAGTTGACCGCGCTCGCGTTCCGACTGCTCGGCTCCGTCGACGACGCCGAAGACGCCGTGCAGAACACCTGGCTCAAGGCGACGGCCGCCGACCCCGGCGCCCTCCGCAACCCGGCGGCCTGGCTGACCACCGTCCTCACCCGGGTCTGCCTCGACCAGCTGCGGGCACGGCGGCGGCGCCGCGAGGAGCCGCTGTTCGCGGAGCTGATCCCGGCCGAGGCCCAGGCGGCCGACGAACGCTACCTGCGGCGCGAACGGATCTCCCGCGCGCTGCTGGTGGTCCTCGGCCAGCTGACACCCCCGCAGCGGGTCGCCTATGTGCTGCACGACCTGTTCGACGTCCCGTTCCGGGAGGTGGCGGAGACGCTGGGCACCAGCCAGGCCAGCGCGAAGAAGCACGCCAGCCGGGCCCGGGCCCGCGTTCAGGACGCCGACCCGGCGCCCGCCGCGACCGCCCGCGCCGACGGCTCCGTCGTTGACGCGTTCCTCGCCGCTGCCGCCGGCGGCGACCTCGACCGCATGCTCACCCTGCTGGCCGACGACTGCGTGCGCACCGCGGACGCCACCCTCGTCCCGCGCGGCACCCCGACCCGGGTGGCCGGCGCGGCCGAAGTGGCCGTGGAGACCCGGCTGTTCGCCGACCGCATCCGCGCCAGCGCCCCGATGCTCCTGGCCGGCCGCCGCGTCCACGTCATCGCCCCCGGCGGCCACCCCCTCGCCGTCATCGACCTCACCACCGAGGCCGGCCGCGTCACCCACATCGCCATCACCCCCGCCACCACCCACCCGGCCTTCGCACCCCAGCCAACCGCATCCGCGAGGGGGTTCCAGTGACCGGTGGCAGGAACCTTGCGGCAGCATGTGGTCATGAACCGTTTCGTTCGGCCGCTGTGGACGGTCGTCGTACTGCTCGGCTTCGGGCTGATCGTCGGCGGCATGGTCGCGCAGTTCGTCGGTGGTACGGGAGTTGACAACCGGCCGGCCTTGGTGGGGATGGTGCTGGTGGCGGTCTGGGCCGTCGCTCGGGTGGTCTGGGGCCGAGGGCTGGACTCGCCGAAGGGGGGCGGGCCCGGGCGGGCCGTCGGGCACGCCCTGGTGCTGGCGCTGGGGTTGCTGCTGGCCGTCTACCCGTCCCGGGCGGCGATCGTCGATGGCGTGCGGGCGGCCGGGGACGACAAGCCCGGCGTCGACATGCGCGAGCCCGAGGAGTTGGAGGCCGCCTTGGCGGCGCTCAGCGAGCGTGCCGGACATCGGCAGGTCGTCGATGTGACGATCACCCCGGTGGTGGTGTGGGCTCGGGTGCCGGTCGAACCGGGCGAGTGGGACGTACGCCTCTGGGGCTATCAGCAGGGCGAGATCACCGAGGCGGGGCGGGACAACAACGCCGTCCAACCGCCGTCGGCGGACGAGCAGTTCTCGATGGACGAGGTGGCATGGGACGAGATCCTGCCCGCTGTCGAGCGGGCGAGCGCGGAGTACGTCGCCGAGCACGGGGAGGAGCCGGACGGGGTCACCGAGATCCATGTCCGGCGCGGCTGGGACGACGCTTCACAGACGGAGCCCGTGCGCATCGATTTCGCCTTGGTGAGCGACGGGCGTTGGCAGTACACGATGGAGGCCGACGGCAGCGGCCTTGCCCGCGACCAGGACTGAGCCCGGGCCGCGCGCAGACCGTCTCCGGGACCGGGCACGGCCGATGGAAGTCCCGCTCGGTCAAGGTCGTGGCTCACGTCCCGTATGGGGCATCAGGGATCACCTGCCTGGGCGGACCCACAGATCCGGCCGCTAATCCGGCCTCATCCGTGTGGGAGACGCACGACGCCAACCGCGCGGGAAGCACAACTGAGCCCTGTCTCTCCTCGACAGCCAGCCGCTCTGCCGCATCGGTCACACGCCGAAGGAACTTCGCACGGGCCGCCAACACCCCGATACCGATGAGCCGCCCGGGATGTCCACCGAGGTTCCCCCCGCTATCTCGCATGCCAATCGAGCCAGGCCGCGGCAGCAGCCGGATCAGGTCCTCGGTCTCCACCGGGATGGCGAACCGGCGGGCCGGGGGGACACCCGTGGGGCCCAGTCGGGCCTGCGCGGCCGGCTACCTCGTGGTGCACTGCCAGGTGATCCATCGACCACCGCCGACGCGGGCCATGGCGTCCTGGGTGGCTTCGTCTGGCGTATCGCCGCTCCCCCCGTGGTACCTGTTGGTGCTGTCGTTGTAGGCGATGGCGCCGCACCCGTTGACGAAAGTCGTCAAGACCTGGCAGTCACTGCGGTTGCACTCATCCAGCGCCGACGCTCTGGCTTCCTCCTGGGTGTCCCAGTCCCAGGATTTACCGATGTTGCCGTCCGGGCTGATCGCCAGCGCTCCGTAGTTGTCCGGGGGAGGCGGTGGGGGCTCGGGCGGTGGTGGTTCCTCATAGGGCGGTTCCTCGTAAGGCGGTTCCTCAGGCGGCTCCACCTCCCATGGCTCCTCGTCAGGTGGCGCCTCGTACGCCGGCGTCGTGGGCGTCTCACCCACGGCGTTGTCGGGCGTCGAGTCGGTGTCCTCCTCCGTGACCGCCAGGAAGAGCAGGAGCGCCACGCCCGCGGCGACCGCGGTGGCGATGGCGGCGTTGTTGTTCTTGGCCGGCGGCGCGGGCGGGGTCCGGGTGGTGCGGGGCGGCGACGGGGCGGCGGTGCGGCGTGGCGTGGAGCCGGCGGCGGCCCGGGTCGAGGCCTTCCTGCTGGCGTTGTTGAGCGGTGCGGCCCACTGTGCCGGTGCCGGCCGAGCGGCTGGGTTTCGTGACAGGCCCGCGCGGGCCAGCCGGCCGAGCTCGGAGTCGAGCGCGGCCAGGGCGGCGGGGTCGGTCGCGGTTTGGTCTCGTGCCAGCAGGCGCACGGCCAGCAACGCGAACTTGTACGCGTCGCTGGCCCGGGTCGCTTTCTGCTCGCCGGCGGGGATCTCCCAGTCGGGTGTCTCGGCCTGCGGGAGGGCGGTGGCGCCGCGCAGCCGCACGGCGTCGCAGTCGATGAGGAAGCAGCCGGGCCTCCGGCGGGTGGTGAAGAGGAGGTTCTTCGGGGAGAGATCACCGATGGTGATGTCCATGGCGTGCAGCCGGCCGAGGGTGTCAGCGAGGTCCGCCAGCAGCAGGAGCCGGTCGCGTTCGCTGATGCGCAGACCGATACCGGCGACATAGGCGTCGTCGTTGAGCAGGTACTCCATGTTCGCCAGTCGGCGCGACGTCCCGGCGTTTCCCTGTAGGCCGCGGAGGGTGAACATGAAGCTGTCGGGGACGGCCCGCATCAGGAAACCGCAGACGGTGCCCTGGCGGCGGACCATGGCGGCGGGCCAGGCCATGCGCTCGGACAGCCAACGGCCCTCCGCGCCGGTCAACCGGTTCGGCAGCCGCACCAGTGCTTCCAGCGCGGACACGTCGAGTTGGGGCAGCACGCCGGGCGCGTACTCCTTGTAGACGGCGGCCCAACCGCCGCCCTGTGAGGTGTTGACCCTCTTGTTGGTCACCTGACGCACGGTGCCCTGCCCGCCCTGACCGAGCCGGCTCCCCAGCACGAGCGTGTGGCGGTCGAGGACGGGCGGCCGGCTGGATGTCACCGCGCTGCCGCTTCCCCGCTGGGCCAGATGGCGAGCAGGGTCCGGTCGTCGTCGAAGGTTTCCTTGGAGAAGTCCAGGAGGTGCGCCAACCAGGGGGGTGACGGGTACTCGGGTGCGCCAAGGTTCCGAGTGAACAGGGCGCCGACCGCGCCGTCACCGTCGCCGAGCGGGTCACCGAAGCCATCGGTGGCGATCAGCACGGCCTGGCCGGGCACCGGCCGGATCCCGACGGTCGGCAGCGGGTCGGGGACCTGCGGCAGCGGGTGCACCTCGTTCGACACCACGGCACTGTCCGAGCCCGTCTTGCTCTCGAACAGCGCCTGGTACGTGCCGCTCGCCAGGTCCAACACCCACGCCCCGGAGTCCCCGATCCGGCCGATGTCCACCGCGTGCCCCTCGGGGTCGGCGTAGGCCACCCCGAAAACGAGTGTCGTCGCGTACCGGTCCGCGACCTCGCCCAGTTGGGGTTCGCGGCCGCTCATGTCGCACGTGGCCAGCTCCCGGAGCCGGTCGGCGGCATGGTGAGCGACGTCCTCGAGGTCGAGCGGACCCGGCTGCTCGGTCAGCAGATCCAGCATGCGTGACACGGCCGTCCGGCAGGCCTCGGCGGCCCCGAGTTCTGCCTGCACGGCGCTGGACACCCCGTCGGCGACCGCGAACACCGTGCTTCCGGTGGGCTCGTGGACGGCGGCCCGTGCGGCGTCCTGGCGAGGTTGGCGGTAGTAGCGGTGCTTGGCGCCCCGGACCGAGGCGAAGCGCAGGGTGACCAGCGGAGTCGACCAGCCGTCGCATTCGGTGTCGGGGTGGTCGTAGGCCAACGGGCCGACCGGTGGCCGGGCTTCGAACTTCGGGCCTGGCTCCCCCACCGTGAGGCGCTGCCAGGGGGTGGATCCCGGGATAGTCGGGGGAAACGCGGGCCGGGGAGGGAGGTCGGCGCCGAAGCCCGGGCCACGTGGACCGGCGCCGCCGAGGTCCGTCATCAGCGGACCTCGTCGATCGCCATGGTGAACTGGTCAGGACGGTTCACCACAAGCTGCGGGTTGCTCGCGTTGAGGGAACTGCCCGAGGCGACCAGGCTGGTGGTGAGCGCGTGGAAGAACTCAGCGACGGCCTGACCGACGTCGGTGCCGGACTTGGCGATGAACGCGAACTCCTGGCGGGTGGCAACCTCGACCATGGTGGCCGCCTGCGCTTCGCCGATGCCACAGGCGATGATGTTTGGGGCGGTGGAAGTGCGTGCCCGGTCGGTGAGCGTGCCGTGTGGCGTCTGCCAGGCACGGCCGTCGGTGGGCTGTCCGTCGCTGAGGAAGAACACCACCGGCCGGTGGACCTTGTAGCCCTCGGCGCGCAATCGCTGCACGTCACGAGGAATGCGATGGAGCAGGTCGTCGAAGACCGCTCCGTAGTCGGTCAGGCCCCTGATGCCGACCTCCGGCAGGCTGGTGGCGGAGCGCATGTCGGCCATTTCCAGGCGGACTTGTACGTCGTCGGAGAATCCCAGCACGGTCAGCCGCAGCTTCGCGGAGACCATCGGCTCCGCCCTCAGTGCCTCGCAGAGCGAAACGAGTCCGCTGGACAGGTCCTGTCGATAGGGTGCCATCGACCCTGATTCGTCGGCCACTACGTAGGCCGGCAGCAGTAAACCCCGTGGTTCGGCCACCCGGATTCCCCCTCTTTTCGCATCCGTGTGTTCATTCTTGTCAACGCAGCCGCCAGTAGACACGAGCAGGACCAGCCGTGTTTCTTTTTCACATAATCTCCATCACGCACCGGTATGCGTGTGGGCGACCCACGTCGTGGGCGTCAGGGGGAACTTGGCGCGCAGGGCGCGCACCGCGTGGTGCAGGGCCGTGGCCGCGTGCGTGGGATCGGGTGCGACGCGCCCGCCCTGGGTGAGACGACCGTAGAAGTCGGCGGCGAGTTGCTGCGCTGGCCGGTCACCGACGGGCCACAGCGTGCCCACGACGTGCGGATACCCGGAGAGCTGGAAGGCACCCGTGAGATGCAGCGCCTCGTCGGCGAACCGGGTCAAAGTGGTAGAGCACGCGGAGAGGTAGGCGAGGCCACCGTTCAACCGCAGGGCGGCGATGTCGGCGACGGTCAGCGGGTCGTGTTGATGATCAGGGAGTACCAGCTGTCCCTGCCAGGGGTCGATCCGGGCGGGTTCGTGGTGACAGGCGAGGTGGACGATGGGATGGTCCGGCAGCGCGGCGAGCACCGAGGCGCGGGTCGGCTCACTCAGGACGGTGGCTCCGGGGACCAGGCCGGCGAGCAGCGCGGCCTCGGCCGCGGCGTTGGGGAGGGTCGCGACGCCGGGCGCGTCCGGGACCGCGATGACCGCGGTGCGGATGTCGGGCCGATCCTGCTGGTCGACCGCGCGGGCGCGGGCCAGGCCGCGGGCCGTGGCAGTGTAGGAGGAGACGACCCGGTCCAGTACGGTGCGCGGCGCGGCCCGGTGTGCCGAGCCGTCGGCCAGGTCCCGGTGGTGCCCGGCGGCGTGCAGCGGCAGGTAGGCCAGGTTGCCGACGGGGCACCACCACAGCCGTGGCCAGGGCTGGCCGGCGGCCGGTGGCGTGCGGCGTCCCAGAGCGGCCAGTACCGGTTCGGCGACGGTGTCCCAGAGCCAGGCGAGCACCTCAAGCAACTCGGCCTGCGCGGCGCGGCGTGCCATGGGGTCCACGTAGGGATCGACGGATCTGTCGACCGCTGCCGCCAGCGCCTTGACCTGCCGCACGACGTCGGAATCCCGCAGATCATGGAGCGGGACCACGGAGACCGGATGGTCGGGATCACCGGTCAGCACAAGCGCGTCACACCGCCTCGGCGCGGCGTAGACGTAGACCACCGGGCCCTCGGCAGCGGTACTGGTGAGGCCCGCTGCGCGCGGAGGCATGAGGAAGTCGGCACATCCGTCCTGCGCGCGGATCCGCCGGAGCAGTGCCTGCCACGCCGTCTGGGCCTCCGAACGGGCGACGGCGCGTGCCTCGGGCGTCACCGGCGAATCCCTGGAGGTGGGGAGAGGCCAGTCAAGGGCCGCGCGCCGGTTCCGCAGGTCCAGGAAGGTGGCGGCCAGACCGGGGTCTACCGCGCGAAGCCGGTCAAGGTCGGCTCCGACGGCAGCGACGGACTCGGCGGTCAACACACCACGCGACCCTTCGAGCAGTTCCACGGCTTGTGCCGGGCGACCAGCCGACAGGGCGGCGCTCGCCACCACCGGCGCGAGCGCGCCCAGATCGCCGAGGACCTGCCCGCGGTCGCCCAGGTCCAGCGCGCCCCGGCCGATCTGCGGCAACAGGCTGACGATCGCCTCCGCCGACGACACCGCCTCGACGGACTCCGCCTCAGCGGCGAGCAGGCCGTGAGCCCAGATCCGCAGTTCGGGTTCGGCGAGACCGTCCCCGACCATTGAACGAGCGACGGACAGCGCCTCTACCAGCAGACCGGGCTCACCGGTCCACTCGTACAGCAGAAAGAGCACGCTGCCGTGCTGGTGAAGGGCGTCGGCATGCGCTGGGAGGCCCGGCTCGGTACGGCTGACCAACGCGCGGGTGTGAGTGACCGCCTCATGCAGCGGCGCGCCATCGTCCTTCCGTACGGCGTTCAAAAGGAGTGCCTTGACCAGCAAGCTCTGTGCGACGAGGGACGGAGCCCCGTCGTTGCCCACGGCGGCCACGCACACCCGGCAGGCCTCGGTCGCCTCCTCCAACAGGGCTGCGTCGTGGCCCCAGAGCGCCCGAGTCAACGTCACCTGGGCGAGTTGCTGGTGCAGCCGGACGCGGAACGGGTGGTCGCGGGGCAATGTGGCCAGTCCTTCACGGCATGCCTCGATCGCCTCGGTGATGTCCTCGTTCCGGCCGGCCCGGGCGAAGGACATCTGCAGCGCGGAGGCGAGATTGCCCAGGAACATCGCCCGGTGGGCGTGGCGTCGGGGCGCGACGACGCACGCCTCCCGACCGGCCGCGACCGCTGCTCGCACCAGTGCGGAGTCGCCGGTGTGCGAGGCCAGGATCTGCAGGACGAGATTGAGGCCGTTCAGGTGCAGGGTGCGGTGCGGGTGGCGGCTGGGCGTGGCGGCGACAGCGGCGCGGGCGATCCGGACGGCGTCGCGGAGGACCACGAGGGGCTCCGCGACGTGCGAGGACAGCCCGAGCAGGGCGTGCGCGAGGTTGTTCAGCGCGGTGGCCCGGTCGTGGTGTCCTTCAGGCATGCCACCGAGGGCTTCTCGGAGGATGGTGACGGCTTCCTCGGCGGGTGCCCGACTGCCGCCGTTGCGGGCGAACGAGGCCAGTGCCATACCCAGATTCGCCAACCACACCACCCGGTCCGGGGCTTGACCGGAGGTGGCGACGGCCTCTCGGTGATAGGCGATGGCCTCCTCCGCGAGAGCCGTCCGTCCGGTGTGCTCGAAGGAACGGATCAGGACCATGCCCAGAAAGGACAGGGCCGGGGCCCGGTCTCGGTGCCGGTCTGGCATCGCGGCGACGGCCGCACGGCCGACGCTGATCGCCTCCCACAGTATGTCGTTGTCCCCGATCGCGTCGTGCACACGGAACAGCGTGAACACCAGGTTGTTCGCGCGACGGGCGAAATCCGGAACGCTCCGGGGCGTAGCTGCGACCACGGACCGCGCGAGGTCAGCCGCTTCGAGCAACCCGCCGACCTCCCCGCCGTGCTGGAACAGACCGAGAAGCCCCTTGGCCAGCCCATGCCGGAACTCCGTCTCCGCTGGGTCGGCCGCGACCGCCTGGCGACCGACCGCGACCGCCTCGGCCGACACGGCGGTCTCCTCGGGCAGGGCCTCGGCCAGTGACTGCAGGCACCAGCTGAGCCGGTACAGAGACCAGGCTCGCCGCGCCGCCTCGGCGCCGCCGACCGCGGTCCGCGCGGTGGCGACCGCCGCGCGCAGCAGGCCCACGTCATCGGTCTGGCTGCCCAACCGGGCGAGTGCTTGGGCGAGCAGGCCGACGGCCTCGGAGTGGGCGGGATGTCCCTCTGGGCTCACGGCGACGGCCTGTTGCACGACAGCGATGGCCTCGTGGAGGTGCGCCATGTCACCGAAGCGCCTGAACTGCGCGTCCAACGCCTTGCCGAGCAGCAGAAGTCGGGGACCACAGGCGGGGTCACGGGCGGGCGTCGCCGATACGGCGAGCCGGAACAGCGTGATCGCTTCGGCACCCGCGGCGGCATCGTCGTACAGTTCGGCCCAACGGGACCTCAGCACACCAAGGCTCGTCCGGTACCGCACCAGCTGGGGGTGGCCGGGCCTGGTCGCGACGACGGCTCTCCGACCGACGGTAGTCGCTTCGTCCAGCACCGTGGCGTCTCCGTCCCGGGTGAACAGCTGGAAGAGTGCGAGCCCGAGGTTGCTCAGCAACATCGGGTGCTCGGGGTGCGACGTGGCCTCCGCCGCCTCCCTGGCCACCGCGACGGCCTCGTCCAGCGAGGCATCCTCCCCCGTGGACTCGTACGCCATCCGCAGGCAGTTGCCCAGGTTGTTCAGGGCCATGGCCC
Source organism: Streptomyces chisholmiae (assembly GCF_031845445.1). Taxonomy (NCBI): domain Bacteria; kingdom Bacillati; phylum Actinomycetota; class Actinomycetes; order Kitasatosporales; family Streptomycetaceae; genus Streptomyces; species Streptomyces chisholmiae. The sequence goes on from NZ_JAVREO010000012.1 coordinate 125,037, forward strand.
GGTCGAGGGGCTGGGGCAGCGGGCCGGCAACCGCGATCCGGAAGAGGTCGGTGGCGCGGCGCAGCACCGGGAGTGCGTTGTCACGTTCGTAGGCGAGGGTCAAGAGGACGCCGAACTCGAGCGCCGCCTCGGCGTCCACGCCGTCCCTCTCTGTGCCCGCGTACACTTCGGCCAGCTCATCGGGGACCGCGCCGGGATGCCTGGCGTGCACCGGGGCCAGGAAGCGCACCGCCTGCACCAGGTCCTCCTGCTCGTCCGCCGCCCCCGGCCGGTAGCGCGTCCAGTGGTACCAGCCCAGCACGACAGCGCTTTCGAGGTCGGTGGCCGGGCCGACGACCGGGGTGAGCGTCGCGGCCACCCGCGCGGCATCGGCCGTGCGCAACGCGCTGGCGTCCCCCGTGTCGCGGGCACTCGCGACGCGGCACCGGAGATCCGCGAGCAGTTGGTTACGGTCAGCCATCGCGTTCCTCTCCGTTCCCCCACCTGGGGGCACAGGGCGGCGGTACATTGACAATCCTGCGCCAAGACGGGCCAGTTGACTGTCCGTCGGTAGAACGGATCGAGGTGGACCGTGAACGGCATTCGGGACCGGCTGGGGCTGCTGTGCGACCAACTCACCCGGTACCAGGCGATGGCCACGGAGATCGACACGGCCGGTGCCGGGCCACAACTGCGGGAACTCCTCGACCTGCTGTCCAACAAGCCCAACGCGCGCACCTCCGAAGCGAGGCTGGGAGACCTCTTGGACGTCATCGAGGACGCGTGCACTCGTCACGGTCTGGCCGCACTGGATGTACGAGGTCCGGCTGACGGCCGACCGGTAGCCGGGCGGCTGCCCCCGGGATTCGGCCTCGGGCGGGACGGCGCGGCGGTGCACGGGGCGGCGGGCGAGATGGATGCCTGGGTCTGCCCCTGGGGCCACTGCGGCCGAGTGGTCTTCCCCGAGGAGGCCGATGCGCCACCCGCCTGCGCGGCGGGCGACGAGCCACTGCGTGCATTCCCCTCGCGCTGATGTCCGCGCTGCTCACCGGCGTCGGCACCCGGATCGCGGAACGATGGTTGCAAACGGTCGTCCTGGCCGGACTGCTGTGGATCGCGACGCTGTTCATCGCCGTACGGCTCGGCCACACGCACCCGTTCGACGTCGACCGGCTGGCCGCGTGGCTCGACGAGACCGCCCAGGACAGGGCCGGGCAAAGCGGCTCCGCCGTCCTGCTCGCCGTCGCGGCCGCGCTACTGGCAGCCGGCGCCGCAGGCCTCGCGGCCGAGGCACTCGGCGGAGCGTTCCAGCGGCTGTGGGGCGCGACCGGTCACGGGCCACCACTGTCCTGGGTGCTGCGCTGGCGCCGGCACAGCCGGCGGCGACGCGACGAGCGCGCCCGGCGCGCCATCGCACGGGCCGCCGCTCACCGCCGCCGAGGCAGCCGGCTACTCCGCGCCCACGCCCGGCACACGGCCCGCCGCCGGAAGGTGCTGGAGCCGCAGCGCCCGACCCGGATAGGGGAGAGCTTTCACGCCGTCGCTATCCGGGTACAGGGCCGCTACGCGCTCGATCTGGAACCGGCCTGGCCACGGCTGTGGGCACTGCTCCCCGAAACCCTGCGTGCCGATGTCACCAGCGCCCGCCAAGCGTACGACTCCGCCGCCCGCCTGGCCGGCTGGGCGCTGCTCTACGCGACGCTGGCCGTGCTGTGGTGGCCCGCCGCGCTGGCCGGAACGGCCATCCTGGCCACGGCCGTCGGCCGCGCCCGGGACACCGCGGACCTGCTGGCCACTCTTGTGGAAACGGCGGTCGACCTACACCTGACGGACCTGGCGGAACGGCTCGGTGCCGGAGCCGGCGAGGACCCCTCCCCCACCGAACTCGGGCGGGCGGTGACGCAGCGCCTCACGGGCCCGTGAGGGCGCCGGCAGCCTGGTGGCACAACCGCCACGCCACCTATTTCCAGCATCGAGACCCCGATCGCACAGATCCGCGATGACGGCAACTCGACCGGGCAGGAACAGAATCACCAGACACCAGGAGATCTACCTGCTCGGCCAACCGGTGACGTCCACGCCTACGGCAGGGCGTGCCAGGCGTGACGACAAGTCCCCTGACATTCCCTTTCTCTGCGGCGCGTGTCAGCAACTGCGGAGTGGGGCAGATTGATGATCTTTCCCATCTGTTCGAGAACCGGCTTCCGAACAATCAACACCGCCGGCGTCATGGTCGGCTTGACCCCCGATCGCAGCAGCCCATCGCGGGCGTCATGCGCAGACGCACGCGCCTGCATCGAGTAGTGAACAACCTCTCGGAGCGCTTCCTTCTGCTCGGCCCGCTCCAACGAGGTGAACCAGTCCACAGCGCCGTCCGGAGCGCGAAACCCTTGAGCAACCTCGTTGATGATCCGTTCTGATGCCCGCGGGTTCGCACCTGCTCCGAGACTCGAATGCCGCGGACAACCCATTCCGGTTGGCTCCGCACGGTCAGGACGGTTGGGACTGTAGCGCGCCGATAACCTCGACCGCGCCCGCCTCTTATCCCTTTATCCATCACCGGTACCGCCTGGCGACGCAGCCCTGACGCAGTGACGTTTCTGAACGCCCCAGGCAGATGCACTCCCGGTCTGACATCTCATCGAGGGTTTTGTTCGCGGACTGGGAGCCCCATAGTTGACCGCCTCGGCGCCAAACTTCCGCGCCGGGCGCTGGCGAGTTGACCGGCAGGTCGACGAGTATTGGCTCGTGGTTCAACCCGGGGCCGGCGGAACACGCTCCGCGCGGGAGCCGTAGCTCGAAGCACAACGCGCCGGGTCCGCAGTGCCTACGGTACGGCGCAAGCCCGCTGGCCCCACACGGAAAAGGCGATGGTGGGTTTTCGGACAGGTGGGTGTGTCATCGGTGAGAACGCCCGGCCTTGACGGGGGCGTTGCTCGCGGTCGGGCAGCGTCCGGGCGGGATTTCACGCAGGTGGCGTTCGGGGCGGTGGCGGGCGGCGACCCCGGTGGGGTGGGAGCGGGCTTTGACCAGTTTCGGTGTTCTCAGCGTGCCCGCCGGTGGGAATGCTGGTTCACACTGTGTCGGGCTGGTGAAGGGGGCGTCGGGAGTGGATCACCTGACGGGTGAGGCGGGCGGGTTACCGGGCCCGCTCCGCGGTCGTGTGGGGACGTGTCCGGGTCAGGCACGGCGGTGAGCGGGCCGGTCGTCGAGCCGCAGGTGCCGGTGTCCGTCGGGCGCGGCCGGGAGCGGTTGCGGTTCCTGCTGTTGGGGCCGTTGAGCGTGGTGCGGGAGGGGCGGCCGTGCACGCCGAGCGCGGTGAAGCGGCGGGCGCTGCTGGCGTTGCTGCTGTTCTCGGCGAACCGGCAGGTGGCCGCGGGTGAGTTGGTCGAGGAGTTGTGGGACTCCCGCCCCCCGAAGTCGGCCCTGGCGACGTTGCAGATGTACATCTCGGGTCTGCGGCGCACCCTGGACCCGGCGCACAGCGCGGCCCGCCGGGCTCCGCGCAGCCATCCGCGGCTGACCACGGACGGGGCGACGTACCGGCTGCGGGTGCGGCCGGGGGAACTGGACCTGGAGCGGTTCCGGCTGCTGGCGGCGACGGGGCGGCGGCTGGTCGGTGAGGGGCAGTGCGGGCCGGCGAACCGGGCGTTCCACGAGGCGTTGGCGCTGTACCAGGGGCGTCCGTTGGCCGATCTGGCGGCGGCGGGGCTGCTGACGGCGCGGGTGACCCGGCTGGCCGAGGAGCGGCTGGCGGTCGAGCAGGACTTCTACGACACGGTGCTGTGTCTGGGGCTGGGGCCGCGGATCATCGGGGAGTTGACGGAGCGCAGCGCGCGCCACCCGTTGCGGGAGGCGTCGCACGAGCAGCTGATGTTGGCCCTGTGTCAGGCGGGCCGGCGGGCGGAGGCGCTGGCCGGCTACGCGTCTGCCCGGCGGGTGATCGTGCGGGAGATCGGGGTGGAGCCGGGGCCGGCGCTGCGGGAAGCGCAGGCGGTGGCGCTGAGCGACCGGGCGGTGGCGCTGGCGCGGCATCCACGCTGCCGGCCGGCGGCCGGCTGACCGGGCCCGGTGCGGGCGGGCCCGGTGGTCAGGAGACCGGGGGTGGTGGGTCGGTCAGCTGCCAGCCGAGGCGGCGACGGTAGTAGACCAGCGGCTCGTCGTGGTCGGGCTCGCAGTGGACGACCTCGCCGATGACCACGGCGTGGTCGCCGTGCTGGAAGGTGGCGGCCCGGGCGCAGCGCAGATAGGCGCGGTGGCCGGCCAGTCGTGGCACCGTGCCGTCCCAGGACCAGGCGAGGCGGGCGAACTTGTCGCCGCGGCCGGCGAAGAGGGCGGCCAACGCGGCGTCCCCGCGCCCCAGCAGGTGGACGCCGAACGCGGCGCCCTCGGTGAGGGCGGGGTAGGAGCGGGAGGTCTCCGCCACGGACACCAGCAGCGAGGGCGGATCGGCGCTGTAGGAGCACAGCGAGGAGACCAGCAGGCCGTGGGGGGTCAGGTCGGGGTGGCCGGTGGTGACGACGGCAACCCCGGAGGCGAGCGCGGCCATCACGTCGGCGAACGGGGCGCCGCCGGTGCGGGGTTGGCCGGCGCCGTGGGAGGGCGGGCCGGTGCCGGGTCGGCCGGCGGCGGGCAGCCTGGTCTCGGCGGTCAACGTCACACCCCGGCCTGTTCCGTCGCCCGGCGGCAGGCGTCGTGGCGGGCGCGGGCGTCGGGGTCGTCGACGGTGGCCAGGTAGGCCGCGAAGTCGGCGGCGGCCTGCGGGAATCGTCCGGCTGCCTCGTGCACCAGGCCCCGGTTGTACCGGAGTTCGGGGAGGTCGCCCAGGTCGAGGGCGCGGTCGAAGTCGGCGGTGGCGGCGGTGAGGTCGCCGGCCTCGAAGGCGAGGGCGGCGCGCAGGCCCCAGGCCTCGGCGAGGTCGGGGGCCAGGCGCAGGGCGGCGTCGAGGGCGCCGCGGGCCTCGTCGGGCTGGCCGGCCTCGGCGAGCAGCCGGCCGTGCAGGGTCAGCAGGTGGGGGTCGTCGGGTGCCGTGCCGAGGCCGGCCTCGACGCTGCGGGTGGCGGCGGCGTGCTCGCCCAGGTCGGCCAGGAGGCTGGCGTGGTTGAGGCGGGCGTCCATCCGGTCGGGGTCGAGCTCCAGGACGCGTTCGAGGTCGGCCAGCGCGCCGGTGGTGTCGCCGAGTTCGAGCCGGGCGTCGGCGCAGTTGTAGTAGGCCTCGGGGAAGGGCGGTTCGAGGCGCAGGGCTTCCTGGTAGTCGGCGAGGGCCTCGGCGGGGCGGCCCAGGCGGCGCAGGATGGTGCCGCGGTTGAAGTAGTGGTCGGCGAAGTCGTTCTCGGAGGCCATCACCTCGGCGTAGTCGGCGAGGGCGGCTTCCAGGCGGCCGCTCATGGCGTTGACCTGGGCGCGGTTGTAGCGCAGCCCGGTCCGGTGCCAGGAGCGTTCCCCGAGGTGGAGTTCGCGGTCCAGGCGGGCGATGCCGTCGTCGAGGAGGCGGAGCGCCTCGTCGGCGCGGCCGACGCGGGTTTCGATGAGGGCGAGTCCGTTGCGGTTGAAGACGGAGTAGAAGGCGCGTTCGCCGGGGTCGGGCAGCTGGTCGGCGAAGGCGATGGCCTGGTTGACCCAGGCCCTGGCCTGGTCGGGGTCGCGGCGGTCGGCGTCGAAGTGCCGGGCGTAGAGCATGGCGGTCTCGTAGGCCAGCTTCATGTGGACGACGGGATCGACGCTGGTGCGGCGGGCCTGGTCCTGGAGGTCCTTGGACTCGTCGGCGCGGCCGGCGGCGGCCAGGGCGACGGCGGTGTCGCGGATGGTCTCCCACCAGGTGTCGGGGTGCGCGGTGGGATCGACGAGGCGCAGGCCGCGTTCCCCGTAGGCGACGGCCGACTGGTAGAGGCCGAGGTGCTTGCAGTGCGTCTGGGCGTGCCGCAGGGCGGCGAGGCCGGCGCCGTGCGGATCACTGCCGCGTTCCAGGTGGTACGGCAGGGCGCCCAGGCGCAGGGACGGTTCGGTCGCGGCGACGGTGGCCAGCTCGGCGGCGCGGGCGTCGTGCAGGGCGGCGCGTTGTTCCGGGGGGAGGCTGGCGTAGTGGTGGGCCCGGGTGGGGTCCTCGTCGGTGCCGTCGGCGGCGACATGGGCGCGGGCGGCGGCCAGCGGGTCGGGGTGGGCGTCGGCGGCCGGTGGCGGGTCGGCGGGTGCGCCGGTGTGCGGGACGCAGTGCCGGGCGACGGCGTCCAGGAGGGAGGCGTCGACCGGTCCCGGCGGGTCGACGGGGAGTTCCGGGCCGGTGTGCAGCACGAGGGTGAGCCGGTGGGCGGGCATCCGGCGCAGCAGGACGGCGAGGAACTCACGGTCGGTCGGGTCGGCGTGGTCGACGGCGTCGACGATCAGGGTGCGGGGGGTGTCGGGCAGGGCGTCGAGGTAGCCGTGGAGGAAGTCGGTCAGGCCATGGGAGATGCGGAGCGAGTGTTGGCGCGCCGGGTAGCGGGCGACGGGGGCGACGCCGGGCTCGCTGCTGAGCATGGCGCGGGTCAGCCGCGGCACGCGGTCCGCCAACTCCGGTGCTGCTTCCTGTAGTTCGATGGCGTGCCGGGGGCCGAGTTCGGGCCGGAGGCGGAGCGCGTCGTCGGCGATGGCGCGCAGCAGGGTGCCGGCGGCGGTGTAGGGGCCGCGCAGACCGCGGTGGGCGCTGACCCGGGCCAGCGGGGGCGGGAGGGCGAGGGCGGCCCGCAGGGTGTCCCGCTCCGTGGGGCGCGCGGCCGCGATCCAGTGGTGACTGCGCATGACGCCGACTCCTTCCGGCCCGCGTGGTGGGGCGCTGTTCAGCTGATGACGTGGGTGTGTTGGGCCCGGCGGGCCCGGTCGCGCAGGGCGATGCGGGCCGGCAGGGCGAACTGGACGACGGTGAGGGCCAGGAAGACGACCGAGTCGAGGAGACGCAGCGGGTCGGCTTCGCCGGCGCCGGCGAAGCGTTCGACGGCGCCGACGAACATCTCCAGGAAGACCGGGGCCAGGGCGAGGACGGTGGTGGCGATGCTGAGGGCGTAGCCGACGACGATCAGCCAGGAGTACCAGCGGGCGACGCGGCGGTCGGTGGGATGCAGGGTGGTCTCGTCGGTGCGCCGGTGGGGGCGGCGCAGCAGGCGCCACAGACGGTTGCGCAGCACCCGCAGGGCGGCGGAGTGCAGGTCGACGCAGCCGATGACGGTGGTGATGAGCACATAGATGTCGGTGCGGATGTAGAAGAAGAACTGCCACAGCAGGCGGGTGAAGGTGGCGAAGGCGATGGCGAGACAGAGCTGGCTCGCGAACGAGGGGCCGGCGCCGCCTCCCCAGCAGGCGTCGGCGATGACCACCAGGGCGGCCAGGGCGAGGACGTCGGCGAGCATGCCCGCGAGGATCGGCAGGTAGCGCTGGCGGCGGGGGACGGTGACGAGCCCGTCGAGCGCTGTCTCCACCACCAGGAAGTAGAAGCGGTGACTGAGCGAGACCCGCGAGCGGATGCCGATGCGGCGGCCGGCCAGCGCGTGGAAGCTCTCGTGGAGGGCGATGAGCGGGGCGACGACGGCGAGCAGCGTGAGGTTCACGACGGAGTAGTAGTCGCTGAAGATCAGGTCCCCGGCCTCGGGGACCCGGCTGGGCGCGTCGGCCATGACGACGACGGCCCAGGTCACGAGGGCGGCGTAGCAGAGCCAGGCGGGCACCGAGAACAGCGCGCGGCCGAGGCGCTGCCAGCGGAGCGGCGGCGGGGGCCCGGGGTCCTCGCCGGCCTGGCGGACGAAGCCCAACTCGTGGAGGGCGCCGATCATGTCGGCCATGTCGACGTGCTCACCGTAGGTCCGGTGGTAGCGGTCCGCGGCCTCGGCGGGTGGCTGGCCGGCGGCCAGCCAGCGCACCAGCTCGGCGCCGTCCGGCGGCAGGATGGCGTAGGAGTCCGTGTCGGGGCGGCCCACGGTGACCTCGTCGCCGTCCGCCAGGTACACCAGGGGGTGCAGCGGCAGGGGGCTGTGTGGGTCCACGGGGAGTCCGCTGGGCGGCGCCTCGTGGTCTCCAGCCCCTGGGTCGCCGGCCTGGAGGTCACCGGCCTCGTGCTCGTCCGCCTCGTGCTCGTCCGCCTGGTCGGGCCCGCCGACGGTGGTGCGGTGGTCGGACACCTGTGCCGCCTTCCGTTTCTGCTCGGCGAGCGCTGGCCGCCGCTGGAGGTCGGGGGTTCCCGGTGTCGCCGTCCGGCCGGGGGCCGGACGGCGACGGTGGTCCCGGGTCAGTTCGCCGGGTACGTGCTACAGGCGGCGGTCGTCAGACGGACGGGGCCGGCCTTACGGATCACGATCTTCTTCATGGCTGTACCTCCTCGCGGAGTCCGAGCGATTGGGACGTGTCCCAGACTGGCCGGCGACGCCAGAGGCGCCCCAGATCCCGCCCAAACTCCGGGAACGCGACCGCCAACGTGACCGGTCAGGGGCACGACGGGCGGTGCGCGGACCAGCGGTCGGTGGCGGTCGGCTGTCCGCGAGGCGGCGGAAGGGGCAACGCACTGGGGCGGCGGGCAGCGGCGGCAGGCGCGTTTCGGGGCCCGGGCCGCTCGAAGGCACCCCGCCAGGTGGGCCGGGGAGCCGTCACCGGCAAGGGTCAGCGCGGCCGCTCGGCGTTGCCCTCGCCCTCGCCCTCCCGCAGTAGCCATTCCCTGACTGAGAGAGCACCTTCAACGAGTCGCCTGACCTGCGCCAGCTCTTGGCGCGAGGTCACCTTCGGCAGCTGGGCGAAGTCATCGGGAAGCACGTCCAGCAGGCTCAGCACGCGGTCTCCCGCACGCAGAGTGATCAACAGCTCGCACCGTAAGTGACGAGGAATATCCGGGCGGTGGAACAGGCGGTGCCACAGGGCTGGCCACAGGTAGTGGGCTCCGTCCGGCGCCGCGTGCGTGCGCACCCATGCCGGGTCCCACCTCTGGTTCAGACGGAGGGCACACGCTCTCTCCTCCAGCCTCACCAGCGAGGCCGTACCGATGACCTGCACCTCGCGAGGCAGCGGCTGATCGGAGTGCATCAACCCCATGCTGCCCGAACCGCGCCCGCCCCTGGGCGGTCAACCGCGGAAAGTCTTGACGGGGGAAGCTCCTGGCGTCAGCGCGGACCGGGCGGGGAGCCGAAGTACCAGCTGCCCGGGGCGGTCGGGTCGGGGCTGGTGAAGTACTCGACGACGGCGGCGCGCAGCTCGGCTCGGGTGAGGCGGCCGTCGCCGTCGCGGTCCAAGTGGCCGAAGGCCTCGGCGACCTCCTCGGGGGCGAGGCCGGGCGCCTGGCCGCGGACGAACGCCGTGTACTCCGCCAGGTCCAACGCGCCGTCGCCATCGCGGTCGGCGAGGTCCGCGATGCGGTCGGCAAGCCCGCCGAGCACCGTGTCCGCCCGCTCCGCGTCGTGGGCCAGCGCCGCGGTGGCGGCGGTGAACTCCGCGCGGCTGATCCGGCCGTCCCCGTCGGTGTCCATGGGCAGGTGCAGCTCGCGCCAGATCCGCAGGTAGGCGTCAATGACGGCCTGCTCCTCGGCGGAGCCCGCCGGGTGGCCGAGCCCCTGGGCGACGCCGCGGCCCATCAGCACGTGGTCCGCCTCGGTCAGCACGCCGTTCCCGTCCCGGTCCAGGCCGTCGAAACCGGCACCGATCTTGGCGATGACGAACTCGTTGTCGCGCACGCTTACTCCCTCCCGTTGGGCCCGAGACTAGGCGAGAGCAACGGGCGGTCAGCCTGTTGAGACCAACTGATCACATCCCATGGGACGCACCCCTTTCACGACCATAAACGATCAGCGGGTGACGCTTTTCGACCGCATTCCGGCCCTCTCGTGCGGCGCCGGGAACTCCGCGATAGTGGTGCGCGTCCATGTCCCCAACTCCCGGGCGGCAACATGAAGTTCAGCTACGCCATGCTCCCCGACTACCCCCTGCGGGAGTCCCTGGCCGCGATCCGGCTGGCCGACGAGTTGGGCTTCCACGCCTGCTACGCGGCGGACGAGACCTGGCACAAGGACCTGTGGCAACTGTTCGCGGTGGCCGCCGGCCAGACCAGCCGCATCCGCCTCGGCCCGAGCGTGTCCCCGGTCACCCTGCGCGAGCCGAGCCTGATCGCCCAGTCGCTGGCCACCCTGGACGAACTCTCCCAGGGACGCGCGGAGGGCGTGCTCTCCAGCGGCAACTTCGGGCTGCTGGCCCAGTACGGCATCGACTGGCGGACGATCCGCCCGCTGTCCCGGGTCAAGGAAGCCCTGCACGTGGTGCGCGCCCTGCTGGACGACGGCACGGTCACCTACCGCGGTGACTTCCACACCTACGAGGGCCTGTTCACCTTCGCGCGCCCGGTCCAGGAACGCCTGCCGGTGATGCTCGGCGCGATGCGCGGACCGAAGTCCTTCGAGGCGGCCGCCGAGTTCTCGGACGGCTGTCACCACGCGCTCAGCTACACCCGCGAGGCGTACGAGTACGCCGTCCGCCACCTGCGGATCGGCGCCGAACGGGCCGGCAAGGACTGGCGGACGCTGGACATCGGCGCCTGGGTCGTCTTCGCCACCGGCCCCGACTCGGCCACCGCGAAGGAGGCCGCCCGGAGCATGGTCGGCATCTACGCCTCCTCGATGTCGGAGGAGCAGCTGCGCCGCAACGGGGTCGACCCGGCGGAGCTGCGCCCGGCCATCGACGCCATCGCGGCCGGTGACCTGGCGCGCGGCATCGAACTCACCAGTCCCGAGGTCGCCGACCGCCTGTCGATCTCCGGCACCCCGGCGGAGTGCCTGGCCAGGATCCGCGCGGAGATCGCGCCCACCGGCGTCAACCACCTGATCTGTGCCCTCACCGACCGGAGCCTGGTGCGCACGTTCACCGGCCGGGAGTTGGCCGGCGTCGCCGACGTGCCCACCCAACTCCGCCTGATCCACGACGAGATCATGCCGGCCCTTAGCTGAACCACGACCGGCCCCGGGCCCCGCGCCCGGACACAGGCGTGCGGCGCCGCCAGCGAGCGGGCGGCGCCGCACGAGGGGTTGGTTCAGTAGTTCACGTGCACGCTGTTGTCCACGCTGTTGTCGATGTGCTTGCACTCGCAGTGGCCTTTGTGCTTGCCCTTGTGCTTGTGCTTGCCCTTGTCCCCGTGCCCGTCGCCGTGCCCGTCGCCGTCACCATCGCCGTCACCGCCGCCGTGCCCGCCGCCGTCACCGTCACCGTTGCCGTTGCCGTTGCCGTCACCATCGCCGTCGCCGTCGCCGTCGCCGTTCCCGCCGCGGTCCCTTTCCTCGTTCTCCAGCTCGACGGTGATCCCGTCCGCCAGGTTGTCCTCGGTGAGGGTGTACGGACCGGTCACCGTCTGCTCGGGGAACTGGTAGCCGCCCGGAACGGCCGTCTCCCGTAGGTAGTACTCGCCCGGCGCGAGGCCGTCGAAGACGCAACTGCCGTCGGAGTCCGTCACACAGGGCGCGTCCGCCATCGTGTCCGGGTCGGCGCCCTCCACCTGCAGGCCCTCGAGCCCGTTGGTCTCCCGCCACAGCTCGAAGACCGCGCCGCTCAGCGGCTCACCGGACTCGGCGTCGGTCTTCTCCACCCGGATCTCGCCCTCGTCGGGCTCGACGTCACCGCATTCGATCTCGGCGTCGAAGGGGAAGTAGTGGATCTCGCCGGCGTTGACCGAGTCCTCGATGGGGCCGGCGACCAGGGACCTGACCACGATGTCGCCCTCGATGTTGGAGGCGTCGAGGTCGGTGAGGAGGGCGCTGGGGGCGAAGATCGTGCCTTCCAGCGTGTCGCCCGAGACGATGGTGATGTCGGTGGCGTCGGGGAAGTCCCACAGGATGTAGGGCGCCTGCGCGCCGCCGATCCCGGCGAGGTTGGGGACGTCCCACTCGAAGACGCCGCCGGTCGCCGTGGTGTCGACGACGATCACCAGCGGCGTTGACGCGGACGGCTGGTTCTGGAAGGTGATCTCCCCCAGGTCGTTCAGTTCCTCGCCCGTCAGGTGCAGGACATTGGTCTGCCCCTCCAGCAGGGTGAGGTTGCCGTCGTCGAGGGTGACGTTGGCGGGGCACTCCGCGATCTGCTGAGCGCGTTCCCGGTAGGTGGCGAACACGTCGGCGAAGTCGATCAGGCCGGGCTGCGGGCCGACCGAGGCCAGTGGCTGCTGGGTGGTCAGCTCGATGCGCGGCACGCTGTTGTAGGGGGCCCCCTCCTCCACCACCTGGGTGTTGACGGAGGCGCCGTTGTTGTCCTCGTTCAGCACGTCGGCGCCGGTGAGGTCGCCGATCTTCACGTAGCCGTCGTTGAGGACGCGCAGCACGCCGTTCGGGTCGGAAGCGGCGAAGTCGACCTGACCGCCGACGAGCAGGGCGGTGGGGTTGGTGTCGCCCGGGGCGACGAAGGTGCCCGGGGTGTTGAGGGCGACGTTGTAGCCGGCGCCGAAGCTCAGGTCGCCGCCGACCGCCACCGGGCCCTCGGACTCGGTGCTGCCGAGCTGCGCGTCCTCCTCGACGATCACGCCGAAGCCTTCGTTGCCTTCCAACGGGTTGCCCTGGAAGCCCTGGGCGGAGGCGGGAGAGGCGAACGCCAGCGGCAGTGTGGCGCCCAGCACGACGCCGAACATCGCTCTCGCGATCGCCTGTCGATGCATCATCATGGGGCGAAGATATAGACGCAAATGCCGCACAACGCCCCACGTCGCCCGGTCGGCAGGACGAAACCACCCGGTGGACCCATCGCGGGCCGCGCCGGGTCAGCGACAGGCGGAGCCGACGGATCGAGAGGAGGGCCGAGACGAGCGTCACACGTTTTGCATTCCTACCTATCGATAGGTAGGTTTCAGGTATGGAGAACGTCACCCCAGCCATCCGCGCCACCGGGCTCGGCCGGGACTTCGCGGGCCGCACCGCGGTACACCAGCTCGACCTGGACGTGCGCCCCGGGGAGGTCTACGGACTGCTCGGCCCCAACGGCTCAGGGAAGAGCACCACCGTCCGCATGCTCACCACCATGCTCCGCCCCTCCCGCGGCACCGCCCACGTCGCCGGCGCCGACATCGACCGCGACCCCGGGACCGTCCGCCGTCGCACCGGAGTCGTCCTGCAGGACACCGCTCTCGACCCCCTCATGTCCGCCCGCGAGCTGCTCCGCCTCCAGGGCCGGCTGCAGTCGCTCACCGCCCGGCAGGCCCGCGCGCGCTGCGCCGAACTCCTGGCCGCGTTCGACGCCCGGGAGTTCGCCGACACCCCGGTCGGCCGGCTCAGCGGCGGCCAACGCCGCCGCATCGACCTCGCCGTCGCCCTGACCCAACGCCCGAAGGTCCTCTTCCTGGACGAGCCCACCACCGGGCTCGACCCCGTCAGCCGCCGCGCCCTGTGGGACGAGATCCGCGCGCTGTCCACCACCCACGGCGTGACCGTCCTGCTGACCACCCAGTACCTCGAAGAAGCCGACCAGCTCTGCGACCGCGTCGGCATCCTGCGCGCCGGGCGCCTCGTCGCCTCCGCCGCCCCACGAGAACTCAAGCAGCGGGCCGGCGACCGCGTGCTCACCCTGCGGTTCCACGACACGCCCACCGCCGACCAGGCGCGGGACCTGCTCGCGGCCAGGGGCGAACGGCTCGACCCGGCCGAGGCGACCCCGCACGCGGTGAGCGTCCGGCTCACCCGCCCGGGAGCCGACGGACAGACACTGCTCGCCCTGTCCGCCGCCGGCCTGCACGCCGCGTCCCTGACCGTCCAGGAGCCCAGCCTGGAGGACGTCTTCCTCCGCCTGGCCCTCGCCCCCGAAAGCGCCGCCGTATGAGCACCACCGCGCTCAGCCCCGCCCTGTCCCCCGCCGCCGACCACCCGGCCCCGCGCACGTCACCGGCGTCGTTCGCGGCCCTGGGACCGCTGACCGCCCGCTCGCTCAGGGCCTGTCTCCGGACGCCGTCGCTGCTCGTCTCGCCCCTGTTCATGAGCGCGTTCTTCCTGGTCATCTACGAGGGACAGCTCTCCTCGGTCGCCGCCACGGCCACGCCGGGTGGCCGCTACGTCGACGTGGTACTGCCGCTGTGCCTCCTCACCACCGCCTTCACCGGCGGCGCCACCGCCGGGCAACTCCTCGTGACCGACCTCGGCTCGGGCTACCACGCACGGCTCTGGCTCACCCCCGTCGCCCGCTGGACCCTCGTCACCGCGCCCGTGCTGGCCGGGGTCGTCGTGCTGACCGGCCAGGCGACGGCACTCACCGCGCTCGCCCTGCTGCTCGGCCTCAGCCCCGTCTCCGGACCGCCAGCCCTGCTGGCCCTCGTCGGCGCGACCGTGCTGCTGGGCACCGGCTTCCTGCTGCTGGCCGCCGCGCTCGGCCTGCACACCGGCAGCAACGCGGCGGTCAGCTCCGTCACCCTGGTCTTCTTCCCGCTCTCCTTCTTCACCGCCACCTTCGTGCCGCGCGACCAACTCGACGGCTGGATGGCACACGCCGCCGACATCAACCCCCTCACCCCACCACTGGAGGCCATGCGCGGCCTGCTCACCACCCCCTGGAGCGAACAGCACCCGCTGCCGGGCGTCGGCGTCGCCCTCGTCATCCTGGTCGCGGGCGCCCTCGCCGCCCACCTCGCCCTGACCCGCCGCACCCGCACCGGAGTGTGAACCCATGCCCCGCCAGACCGACACCCGCACCCGCGCCCGGGACGAGTTCGCCCGCCGCCTCACCGAACACGGCTACCTCGGGGTCTCCCTCGACGACATCGCCAAGGCCGTCGACGTACGGAAGGCCAGCCTCTACCACCACTTCCCCGGCGGAAAGCCGGCCCTGTTCATGGCCGTCGCCGCCCACCACACGGAGGAGGCCGCGGCCGTCCTCGCGCACGCCCTGGCCACCCCCGGCACCCTGCGCGACCGGCTGCTCGCCCTCGCCGCCTCCTACGCCCAGGGCACCTACAACTCCGCCCTCAGCCACCAGATCTACTACGGCACCCGCTACCTCGACGACGCCCAGCGCGCCGAGATCTCCCACGCCTACGTCCACGGCCTCATCCAACCCGTCACCGACCTCATGGCCCAGGCCGTGGAGACCGGCGAACTCCGCCAGGCCGACCCCGAGTTCCTCGCCACCGCCTTCATGGAGCTCGCCGCCACCGTCCAACCCGTGCCCGAGGACATCGCACTGCCCAAGCCGTCGCGCGCCACCCCGGCCCCGGCCGACCGGCTGGCCCGGGACGTCGTCGACCTCTTCCTGCGCGGGGCCGCCCCCGACGGCGCCTGACCGGCGGGGGCGCGGGCCCGGTCGCCTGCGGGGGTGATCAGCCCTGGGCAGAGCGCTGCAGGTCGAGCAGTACGACCTCGCAGTCGTAGTGCTGCGAGGCCGTCATCGCGCCACGGAACCACAGCAGGGGGGACGCGCCCGGGATCGCCCAGCGCCACGATCGGACGCAGGTTGTCCACCTCGGAGTTCTCGGTGACCGGGGTCCACGCCCACGTCGCTCCGCCGTCCGCCGTGCGGGCGTGGAAGATTTCGTGGTGCGCCAGCGCCGACCCGGTGCGCGCCGTTGTCGGTGCCGACTCGCGGCGCGGTGCGGTGGTTCGGTGGTGCCATGGTGCTGGTCCCTTCGCTGGGCGAGCCGGCCGGCGGTCGGTCGCCACGGGCGTGCGTACGGCCATCGACGGCACCGAGGAGGCGGACGCAGGCTCGCACCGTCGTGCCGAGGGCGGCAGCGGCGAGGACGGCAGGCGGCGCCCCGGGAGCCCAAGACCCCTACCGGCGGCTACGGTTCTCTGGTGCGGAGGGCCAACTCCTCGGCCAGGGGCGGGCGGACGGCGGCACGTTTCACCCGAAGCGAGCGGTCGCCGGGTCGGCGGCCCGGCTGGGTTTCGGGGCCTGCGGTCGGCCGCCGCGTGTCGCGGCGCGGAGCGCGCCGGGCGACCTACGCGGCATCGCCCTTTCTGGTCATCGGCACGGAGCATGCTCGCGCGCCGGGCACGGCCGGGCCAGACCCCGGTCAACGGCGGCGCCGGCACCTCCCCCGGTTCCCGATCGAGTGACGTGCGGGCGCGCGGACGACCCCGCCGCGGCCTGGGCCGCTCTTTCGAGTGGTTGGTCCGCTGTCGGGGAGTTCGGGCGGGTGTGCCGGGCAGGGTGGGCGCGGAGACGGTGGTCGTCTCCGGAAAGCTTCTTGAGCGGAGATGGTGATGGCACGTCGTCGTGCGTCGGGTGTACTGCTGTCGTTGCTGGCGGCAGGGGCCTGGATCGGGCTGCTGCCGGGTGAGGCCATGGCAGCGCAGGGCTCGCTGAAGGTGAGCGGGGCCGAATACCTCAACCCCGGGGCCGGCTGCTACCCCGGGCAGGAGGCGCCGCTGCTGGTGGAGAACGAGACGAACACGACCGTGGCGGTCTTCGCCGGATCGCAGTGCAACGGCGAGCGCCTGGCGAACCTGCCGCCGCAGTCCTCGGCGGAGCTGACCACCGGGGGCAGCGTGTACGTCGCGCACTGACGGCCGCCCCGGGGTGGGGCCCCGGCGGCGCGGTGAGTGGGTGAAGTGGGGCCTCGTGCTGGTGCGAACCGGCGCGGGGCCCCACCGCGTGCGCGGAGTGGCGGGTGGACGGCCCTGTGCGGCCGGGTGGCCACCGGGACGGGACGCGGGGCGCAACGCCCCCGTGACGGCGGCCACTTCGGCCGAGCGGAGCGGCAAACCGGCACCCCAGCGGCCTGGTTGACACTTCAACTAGCTCCGACCTAACGTAGGTGACGCGTCAACCAAATGGTGGGGCCGCCCAGCCGGTCAACCCGTGCTCGACCCACGACAGGCGGCACGACGCCGCCGCCCGACCCCAGGCCCCCGGACGCGTCACTCCAGAAAGGGAATCCCTTGAGCACCCAGCACAAGGCCGGACTCGACGCACTGCTGACGCCTGAGGAGAGCGTCGTCGTCCTGATCGACCACCAGCCGTTCCAGTTCGCCAACCTGAACAGCCACGAGCCGACGATGATCGTCAACAACACCATCGGGCTCGCCAAGGCGGCCAAGGTGTTCGGAGTCCCGACGATCCTGACGACCGTGCTGGAAGAGCGCGGCGGCTACCTCATCCAGGGCGTGCAGGACGTGTTCCCGGAGCAGAAGCCGATCAACAGGACCCTGATCAACACCTGGCAGGACGAGCGCGTGGTGGACGCCGTCAAGGCGACCGGGCGGAAGAAGCTGATCCTCGCCGGCCTGTGGACGGAGGTCTGCCTGGCGATGCCCGCCATCCAGGCGGCGGGCGAGGGCTTCGAGGTCTTCGCCGTCACCGACGCCTCCGGCAGCGGCTCGGCGGAGGCCCACGACATGGCCGTGCGGCGCATGGTCCAGGCCGGCGTCACGCCGATCACCTGGCTGGCCGTGACGAGCGAGTGGCAGCGCGACTGGGCCCGCGAGGAGACCATAACGGGCGTCACCGACATCATGCTGCAGCACACCGGCGCCACCGGGGTGGCCTTCGCCTGGGAGACCCAGCTCCTCGCCGGAGGACGCGCCGGGGCCGACGCCTGAGGGCGCGGCCGCGCCCCCCGGCAGCCCGCGGCGACGGGCGCGGGAGGGCGGGCGCGGCCCGAGGGGCGGGTCGCCGACGGCTGCCGGCGACCCGCCCCTCGGCGGCCACGGAGCCGGACCGTGCCGGGCTCGCGGCGCCCCGCGCGGTCCGGAGACCCACCGGAACCAGGCGCGTCAGCGGGATAGGTGAACTGTCAACGACCTCGCTACACTCGGTCCATGAACGCATCACCCCGCTGGCTGACCTCGGAGCAGAAGGCCGCCTGGGACAGCTTCATCCGCATGCAGGAGAAGCTCATCGGCCGACTCTCCCGCCGCGTCCAGGCCGACTCCGGGATGTCCGCGGCCGACTACCTCGTGCTGGCCAAGCTCACCGAGACCGGCCGCGGGCGGATGCGCTTCATGGACCTGGCCAAGCTGCTGGAGTGGGAGAAGAGCCGCATGTCCCACCAGGTCGCGCGGATGGTGAAGCGCGGGCTGGTGGCCAGGGAGGAGTGCCCCGAGGACGGACGCGGCGCGTTCGTCGTGGCCACGCCGGCCGGTCACCGGGCGATCGAGGAGGCGGCGCCGACGCACGTCGAACACGTCCGGCGCCTGTTCATCAACGCCCTCACCCCGGAGGAGCTCGACACGCTCGCCCGGATCTCCGATCGCGTCCTCACGCACATGGAGAAGCAGCCCGACTGACGCTCACCGCCCTCCCGCACGCCCTCAACCGCCACCCACACCCAGGTAGTTGACTTATCAACCGCCACCCTAGGGCGGCCACCCCAGGGCGTCAAACGGCGGCTCCCGAGACCCGGCTTGACCCGCACCGCCTCACCCACGCCAGGATAAAGTTGATGCATCAACCGCATGCGGCTACTGTGGCACGCGACTCAGACGGACGGGCGGTTGGAGGACACATGGCGATCGACGTGCGGGACGTGCCCGAGACGAAGCGGTACGAGGCCAGGATCGACGGGGGGACCGAGGTCGCCGGCTTCGCCGCGTACATGCGCACGACGGAGCTGATCGCGTTCCTGCACACCGAGGTCACGCCGGAGCACGAGGGCAAGGGCGTCGGGTCGGCACTGGCCCGCACCGCCCTGGACGAGGCGCGGACCGCGAACCTGCGGGTGCTGGCGACCTGCCCCTTCTTCGCCCAGTGGATCGCCCGCCACCCCGACTACCAGGACCTGCTCTACCAGTCGCGCAGCAGGGTCAGCGACTGAGCCGGACCGGACACGACGACAAGCGACGGAGGCCGGCATGAGCGGCGGACCCGAACAGAAGGCCTACCAGGGGCAGGGAATCACGGTCACGTTCGAGGCGGGGCGCTGCCAGCACGCCGCCGAGTGCGTCCACGGCCTGCCCGAGGTGTTCGACATCACCAAGCGCCCGTGGATTCAACCGGACGCGGCCACCCCCGACCGCCTGGCCGAGGTGGTGCGGCGCTGCCCCTCGGGCGCGCTGCGCTACCAACTCGCGGACGGCGGCACGGAGTAGACCCCGGAGGAGCCCGCGCGGACCACCGACGAGCCCGCGCGGACCACTGACCGGACGCGGCGAGCGGGGGCGTCGGAGCCGGCCGGGACGCGTGCGACGGGGCCGCGCGAACGGGAGCATCTCGGCCACTCATCATCACAGAACAGTCACTTCTGCCCCATAGTCTCAACGTCGGCGCCATGATCATCACATGAAGCGCACCCGCACCCTCTTGCTCACGGCGGCCACCGCGACCGCCCTAGCCCTCACCGGCTGTGGCGGCGACGACGGCGCCGACGACGCCCAGCCCCGGCCGTCGGCGGACGGCGGCACCGAGGACGCCCTCCGTCAAGCCGTCCAGGCCAACCTCGACGCGATCAACGCGGGCGACGCCGAGGCCGTCTTCGCGTCCCGATCCGCCAGCTGCCAGGAGGACGTCACGGTGGCCGAGGCGGCCGCGGCCGTCGAACTCATCGACGCCCTCTACGGCGAGATCACCTTCGAGTCCCTCGACGTCCTGGAGTTCGACGGCACCACCGCCCGGGTGCACGGCACCACCGGGATCGAGGCCCTGGACGAGGCGAACGGAACCGAGGGCGCGCGCTGGATCTGGGAGGACGGCGCCTGGCGCGACGACAGCTGCGCCGAGGAGGTCGGCGCCGTCCCGGACGACCCGCCGGCCGCGCCGTCCGACCTCGCCGCGGGCGACACCCACGCCTGGGCGGAC
The DNA here is from genome assembly GCF_031845445.1 of Streptomyces chisholmiae. Taxonomy (NCBI): domain Bacteria; kingdom Bacillati; phylum Actinomycetota; class Actinomycetes; order Kitasatosporales; family Streptomycetaceae; genus Streptomyces; species Streptomyces chisholmiae. The sequence continues at coordinate 144,711 of NZ_JAVREO010000012.1, forward strand.
GGCACGTCGCTGACCATCGAGGGCAGCACGGAGATCCCGCTCGACAGCCTGGGCGAGTTCGACACCGTGGCCGAAGGACACACGCCGTTCTGGGTGGCGATGACCATCGTCAACGACGGCGAACAGCCCATTGACCTGGGCGAGTTCGGACTCGTCGTCACCGGCGCGACAAACGGCGGCACGGTGGACTCGGTGTACCTCACGGACCAGGAGTTCCTGGAGGGCCGCCTCGCGCCGGGCGAGACCAAGGAGTACCGGGAGGCGTACAGCATCGACACCGAGGCGAACGGCCGGGACGTCGTCATCGAGGCGTGGCGCTACACCGACGACATGACCCTGGACGCGCCCACCTGGATCACCACCATCCAGTAGCCGCACCCCCGGAGGTGACCGCGCCCCCGCCGGCTCCCCACCCGGTCACCTCCAGCCGGGGTCGCACACCCGCCGACCCCACAGTAGGCATTATTTATGAATTCATCTTGACAGCGCCTCAGGCCGCCTCCACGATGAACGCACGCCACCCGAGCCGTCCCACCCAGGGCCACCGGCCCGGCTGGCGGAGCCGCACCTCGTGGCCGGACGGCGCCGCGCCGCCCGGCGAACTTCCCGACGCTCGCCACCCGTTGGCGCGCGACCGCGTGACGCGCGCCGACGGGTTCCCTCACACCCCCGGGAGACGCTTATGTCATATGCACGACAACGAAGCCGTGTGTCGGCGTGGCTGACCACGCTCGTCCTTGTCGCCGCGTCGCTGGCCGGCTTCACCGCCGTCCAGGGCGCCCAGGCCAGCCCGCCGCGGGAGCCCGAGCAGCGCCCGCGCCCCGCCGCCGACGGGTTCGCTGGCGGCGGTGACCTCACCATGCTCAACTGGGTGGAGGACAGCGGCGGTCGGTACCACGACGAGCACGGCCGGCCCGCCGACCCGGTCCGCGTCCTGGCCGACAACGGGATGGACCTGGCCCGGCTGCGCGTCTACACCGAGACCGGCCCGGACAACCCGCGGATCGGCCACCCGAACTCCTACCTGCCGGACGGCTACCAGGACACGCCCGACATGCTCGACCTCGCCCGCCGCGTCGACCGGCAGGGCATGGACATCCAACTCACGCTGCACTACAGCGACTACTGGTCCAACGGCGAGATCCAGGACATCCCCAAGGAGTGGCGCGACGTCACCGCCCTGCCCGACGACCAGGCGGTCGCCGCGCTCGAACAGCACGTGCGGGACTACACCCGCGCGACCATGCTGGCGCTGCGGGACCAGGGCACCCTGCCGGCGTCCGTCTCGCTGGGCAACGAGATGCACGGCGGCATCCTCTTCCCCTACGCGGCGACGACCTCCGAGCAGGGCTGGGAGAACCTCTCCCGCTTCCTGCGCGCCGGCTACGAGGCGGTCAAGGAGGTCTCCCCCTCGACGGACGTCATCCTGCACCTCGACGACGGCGGCAACATGGACAAGTACGAGTGGTTCTTCTCCACCGCCGAGGCGCACGGCATCCCCTACGACGTCATCGGCTCGTCCTACTACCCGTTCTGGACGGGCAAGGACATCCCCACCGTGGCCGCCTTCTACGACCAGCTCCACGACCGGTTCGGCAAGGACATCATGGTCATGGAGACCGGCATCAACTGGAACCCGCTCACCCACGAGGGCGTCGAGGGGCAGCTCACCGACAACGGCGGCGTCTCCTACCCCGAGACCCCCCAGGGTCAACACGACTTCCTCGTCGACCTGTTCGGCCAGCTCGGTCAGGTCGGCGACGGCGCGGTGCGCGGCGCCATCTACTGGGACCCGGTGATGATCCCGGCCGACGGCGTCGGCTGGGAGGTCGGCCAGCCCAACGTCGTCAGCAACACCACGCTGTTCGACTTCGACGGCCGGGCACTGCCCGCGCTGCGCGCCTACCGCACCACCTGACCGGTCCGCCCACCCGCCGGTGCCCGTCGCGACCACGCCAGCCCGCACGATCCGGTCCGGGCGGTCGCGGCGGGCCCCGCCACACGCCGCGGCCGGACCGGCCGGCCAGCCTTCTCCCTTTCCGGAGCCACACACATGATCACCGCTCGTGGTTCAGCCGCGCCCGGGCCACCCTCGGCGTTCGCCGGGCAACGGGTGCGCGAGGTGCCGCCCGCGCACGTCGAGGCCGCCCTGCGGCAGCCCGCGACCCGGCAGCTCACCGTCGTCGACGCCGGCTACTACCCCGCGGCAGCCGGCCACCTCCGCCGGCGCGACGTGGGGGCCCGTGACCTGATCGTGCTGCTCTGCGTCTCCGGGCACGGTCAGGTGGACATCGGCGGCGTCAGCCATCGCCTCGGCGCCGCGAGCTACGCCGTGCTGCCGGCCTTCGTCCCGCACCGGTACCAGTCCTCCGACGACGTCCCCTGGACGATCTGGTGGGCGCACCTGCGGGGCGCCGAGATCGGCGACCTCACGCGTCTGCTGGTGCGCGAGGGCCAGCCAGTCGCCGCCGTACGGTCGCTCGACCGGGCCGTCGCGCTCTTCGACGAGTTGCTCAGCCTCCTCGAACGACGGCCGTCGCCGGCCCAGGTCCTGGCCGCCTCGGGTGTCGCCTGGCAGCTCCTGACCCGCCTCGCCGCCGACCGGGCCCTGCCAGGGGACGCGTCGCCGTTCGAACGCGCGGTCCGCTATCTGGAGGCGCGCGTGGACGGAACCATCCAGGTCGGCGCGCTCGCCGAACTCGTCGGGGTGTCCGCCTCGCACCTGGGCGCGCTCTTCCGCGCCGCCACCGGCTCCGGTCCCGCGGCCTTCCACACCGGGCTGAAGATGGCCAGGGCCCGGACGCTGCTGGCGACCACGACGATGCCCGTCGCCGAAGTCGCCCGCGCCGTCGGGTACTCGGACCCCCTGCACTTCTCCCGGCGGTTCCGCCAGCACCAGGGCCTCAGCCCCTCGGCCTACCGCGACCGGGCGGGCGGCTGAGCGAGCGCCCCGCGCATCGCGGGGCGCTCCTCGTCCGCCGGGCCCGGGCATCCAGCCGGCCGGTGCCGCGTCAGCGGAGTACGCGGGTGCGGACGGTGTGCAGCGACGCCGCGTGCACCGCGAGCACCGGCTCGGTCGCCGTGGGGCGCACCCGCGGGTCCACGTGGACGCCCGAGTCCGGCGCCCAGGCGAACGCCCGCAGCCGCAGCCCGGCGGCCCGGATCGCGTCGCGGTGCGGGGTGAGGTCGACCTCGACCGGGCGGCCCGACCAGAACTGGTCGGCGATCAGCCGGTCGCCCGCGTGGACCCGGACGGCGTCGCCCGTCCAGTCGAGGCGGAGGATCAACCGCTCGGCCTGGTCGAAGAGTTCGTCGGGGACCGGCACCTCGACCGGGGTGAGCGCGGCGAAGTCGGCGTCGGTCGGCGCCGACAGCCGGCCGGAGCTGCCGCCGGTGCGGACGGGCGCCACGGCCGGGGTGTCGAAGGCGGGCACGTCGAGCGCGTGGACGACCTCCCGCGCGGGCACGGCGTAGCGGGTGAAGACGGTGCCCGCGCCGGGCACCTCGTCGAGGTCGGGTCGCCCGAGGGCGGGGTAGACGTCGACGACGGCCGTCTGGGCCGGCTCGACGACGCGGAAGCCCTCGTCGTCGAACCACCCCTCGCCGGCCCACAGCACGACGCTCTCGCGGCCGTCGATGTCGCCCTGCCACACCGCGTCGGCCGTGGCCGGGTCGAGGAAGACGAGGGTGGTCCCGGCGACGGTGACCTCGGTGCCGAGGCCGGGCGCGGCCCGGGGGACGGCGATGAGCGTGCCGCCCGCCTCGCGCACGTCGGCGCCGCGCACGTCCGCCGCCGCGACCCCCTCCAGCTGGAGCTCGACCGGCATGCCCTCGGTGGCGGCGAAGAGCACGACCGGCCCGGCCGCGGTGTCGATCCGGGTGATCGGCTGGGCGGTCACCGTGAGGGCCGGGATGGTGCCGAACGGCTGGCGCAGCGGCCAGGCGCCGAATGTTCCGGAGCGGAGCGTGCGGGGGGTGCTGGGGACGGTGACCGTGCGGTCGGTGAGTTCGACGGCGAACCGGACGTCCGGCACGTCCGGCAGCGCGGCGGCGGCCGGCTGGTGGTTGTTGAGGAAGAGGTAGCCGCGCTCGCCGTCGCCGCGCACCGCCCAGCGGACCCCGTCCTCGCCGGACGGCAGCACCGAGGGGTGGGCGGCGAACTGACCGCCGAACGCCTCCAACATCAGGTGCTGGCGGCGCAGTTGGTGGAAGTGCGGGCGCTGTCCCCCGACGGCGCCCAGCGGCGCGAAGAAGTCGTAGTCGCGCACGGGCAGGTCGTTCGGGTACCCGGTGGCGTGCGACTCCTGCGTCGTCGAGAGGTCGCCGACGACCTGCGTCGCCCCGTGGTAGAGGTAGTACCCCTGCCAGGCGGAGCCGCTGCCCAGCTTGGTCAGCGCGAGGGCGGCGATGTCGTCCGGGTCGACCAGGGGACGCCGGTGGTAGGCGCCCTGCATGCCGCCGCCCAGCTCGCAGGTCGCGAAGGGCCACGGGTCGTCGCCGTCGGGCGCCGCGTCCTGGCGCGCCTCGGCGGGGGCGTCACGCAGGTCGGCGCCGACCGACAGGTCGTCGCGCACGGTGGTGAAGGTGAAGTGCAGGACGCCGAACGCCGGCCAGCCGGTGGTCGACTCCTCCCAGAAGGCGTCCGAGTAGCCCGCGTACACGGGCAGCAGCGCCCCGGCCGGCAGGCGGGCCCCACCCCAGCCGGTCGCCACCCACAGCGAGGGGCGCATCCCGGCCCGGTGGGCGAGCTCGCGCAGGGTGCGCAGGTGCTCGGGCTGGTCGTACAGCTCGTTGTCGACCTGGACGCCGATGATCGGCCCGTCGGGGTGGTCCGGGCCGTGGCAGAGTCCGCGCACCTGCTCGGCGATCGCGGCGTACCAGCCGCTGGCCAGTTCGAGGTAGGCCGGGTCGTCGGTGCGGTGGGCGACGGGCAGGGCCTGCACCCAGTCGGGGAAGCCGCCGTTGCGCGTCTCGCCGTGCGCCCAGGGGCCGATGCGGATGACCACCTGGAGGCCGACGCGGTCGGCGGTCTCGACGAAGCGGCGCAGATCGCGGTGGCCGTCCCAGCGGATGTCGCCCCGCACCTCCTCGTGGATGATCCACAGCAGGTAGGTGGCGACGACGTTGACGCCGCCGGCCCTCATCTTCCGCAGCTCCCGCTCCCAGTGCTCGGGCAGGTCCCGGCTGAAGTGGTACTCGCCCATGACGGGGAACCAGGGCGCGCCGTCCCGTTCGACGTGGCGCGAGGTCAGCCGGATGCCGCCGGGCAGGCCGGCGGGGTCGCCCATGTCGAGCGGCGCGGGGGTCACCGGGGCGGGCGGGGGAACGCGGAGGTGGCGGGGCGGCGCCGTCTGGTCGGCGGGCGGGGGCTGGGTGCCGTCGGGGTTCTGAGTCACGTCCCCGACGCTAGGGCCGGGCCGGGGGGCCGGGACAGCGACGATCGCACGGCGTTCATGGAGGATTCGCTGGCCGGCGTGGACGTGCCGAGGTGCCCACCGGGGCGGCTTCCCCGGTGGGCACCTCTCCCCCGCTGCCCGGGGATCAGGCCGGCGGCCGGGCGCCCTGCCGGAGGATCTCGTTGCACTCCGCCTGGATCGCCACCTCCGCCCACATGGGGTGGTGCGGGGCCGCGTTGGAGCAGACGACGGAGCCCCAGGCGCCGATGGACCGCGCCTTGCGGGCGGCGGCGCGACAGACCTCGGTCCCGATCGGCCCCTCCTCGTACCAGGTGTTGAGCGGGGTGTAGCCGATCCAGCCCTCACCGAAGACCAGCGGCACGCCGCGTCCCCGGCTGAAGTCCTTGGCGGTGTCCATCCACAGGTCGAGCTTGAGGCGCATCGCGTGATGGTGGGCCTCGTGGTGCTCGTAGAGGTAGCGGTCCCAGGCGTCCGGGTCGCACCAGTCGTGGACGTAGATCTCGGGCTTGCCGACGATGGTGGCGTCCTTGCGCCACCGGTCCGCCAGCGGCGGCTGCCAGTCCTGGTAGTCCGGCGCGCCGGGACGCAGGAACGGGCGGGCGCGCTCCGTGGAGAACCGTTCCTCGTCCCGGAGGGCGAGCTGTTCGGCCAGCTCGCCCAGCACCCCGTAGACGTACGGGTGGAAGACGGCGACGTCGATGTTGTGCGGGACGCCGCGCAGGGCGTCCACCGGGACCCGTGCGTAGTTGACCGTGACGGGGACGTGGGGCAGCCGCCGGTGGAACGCGTCGAGGCCCGCGGTCAGCCGCTCCCGCAGGGGGACGACGAGGTCGGTGCCGTCCGGTTCCAGGCCGTCGGTGAGCCGGCCGAACTGCACCTCGTTGTGCAGCTCGACGAAGGCGACCCGGTCGGCGAGGTCACGGTCCGCGAGGTGGGCGTAGAGGTCGGCGTGCGCCTGGGCGAGCGCGACGGCGCGGTCGGCCGGGGCGACGGCGGTGAGCGCGTCGAACCAGGAGCGGTCGCCGTAGAACGCGGGGCTCTGCTGGTACTCCCAGCTGGAGACGATGACGTGCACGTCGTGCCGGCGGGCGGCCTCGAAGAGGGCGACCAGGTGGGCGCGGGCGTCGAGGGCGACGCGGTGTTTGACGTCGTACCACCGGGTGCCCTGGGCGTACCCGCCGCCGAGTGGCCCGAAGGACGCCCGGGTGGTGTCGAGCCCGGAGCCGAAGAGCAGGTACGGCATCGCGCAGATACGGATGGTGTTGTACCCGCGCGTGACCGTCTCGGCGAAGGCCCGGTCGAGGTCCTCGAAGGGCTCGCCTGGACCGGTGCGGGTGTACCAGCTGAAGTCCCAGAGCGCGATGGTCAGTTGGTCCGGGACGCCGGCGGGGATGGGGACCGGTTCGTAGGTCATGGGAAGTCCTTTCGAGGCGGGGTCAGCCCTTGAGCGCGCCGGCGCTCAGGCCGTCGATGAGCTGTTTGCGGAGGGCGACGAAGACGAGGACCGAGGGGATCGCGGCGAGCATCGAGCCGGCGAGGACGATGTCGTACTGGCGGCCCTCGGCGCCGAATATCGCCTGCAGGCCGAGGGGCAGCGTGTAGCTGTCCGGGTCGCCGATGACGATGAGCGGCCAGAGGAAGTTGTTGTAGGAATTCAGGAAGCTCCAGACGGCGAGCGCGGCGATGGCGGGGCGCAGCAGCGGCATGACGAGGCGCCAGAAGAGCCCCGCCTCGCCGACCCCGTCGATCCGGCCGGCGTCGAGGATCTCGTCGGGGACGGACTGCTCCACGAACTGCCGCATCATGAAGATCCCGAAGGCGGGGGCGACCCAGGGCACGACGAGCGCGAACCACGGGTCCGCGGCGCCGGTCCTGGCCAGGAAGACGAACAGGGGCACCACGATCACCGCGAAGGGGATCGCCAGGGAGCTGAACATGACGTTGAACAGCAGCTTCTTGAACCGGAAGCGGTACTTGGCGAAGCCGTATCCGGCCATCGAGCAGACCACCACGGTGATGGCGGTCGAGGTGAGCGCGATCAGCGTCGAGATCAGGAACCACTGCCAGAACGGGTGCCGTTCGAAGAGCGTGGCGTAGTTGTCCAGCGTCGGATCGGGCGGGAGCAGGCTCGGCGGGTAGGCGAAGATGTCGCTGCGGCGCTTGAACGACGAGAAGAGCGCCCAGACCATGGGGAAGAGCCACAGCGCCGAGGCGAGGGCGAGCCCGGTGTAGAGCGCGACGCGGCCGGGGCGGGCCCGGCGGCCCGCTCGCCTGGTCAGGGCCCGGCCAGTGGCCGGTTGGTGGTTCCTCGTCATCGGTTCTCCCCCGCTCCGAACACCCGGATCGCGATCCGGCCCAGCAGGAAGACCGCGACGAACATGACCACGCCGGCGGCCGAGGCGTAGCCGAGTTCCTGCCGTTGGAAGGCCGCGCGGAAGATGAACTGGGCCACCGAAAGGGTGGACTCGCCGGGGCCGCCCTGGGTCAGCAGGAAGGGCTCCTCGAAGATCTGCGCGGTGGAGACCAGGACGGTGACGCCGATGAAGGCGGTCACCGGGCGCAGTTGGGGCAGGGTGACGCTCCAGAAGCGACGGACCGGGCCGGCCCCGTCGATCTCGGCGGCCTCGCGCAGCTCGTGGGAGACGTTCTGCAGGCCGGCGAGGAAGAACATGGTGAGGTAGCCGGTCCAGCGCCACAGCACCAGGATGATCACCACGACCTTCGCCCAGAACGGGTCGGTGAGCCAGCTGACGCCCGGGGCGCCGAAGACGGCTCTGGTGAGGCCGTTGACCAGGCCGAACCGCTGGTCGAAGAAGAGGCCGAAGACGAGTGCCACGACGATCGGGGAGACCACCACGGGCAGGAAGAAGATGGTGCGGAACAAATCCCGCAGCCGCAGCCCGCGGGCGTTGAGGGCGAGCGCGATCAGCAGCGACAGGGGCAGGACGACGCACATCGTGCCGAGGGTGAAGATCGCCGTGTTGCCGACGGCGGTGTAGAAGCTGGAGTCGTCGAAGAGGCGGGCGTAGTTGTCCGCCCCGACCCACTTCGGGGAGCCGACGCCGGCCCACTCGGTCATGCTCAGGAAGGCGCCGATGCCGATGGGGACGACCAGGAAGAGCAGGAAGAGGACGTAGAACGGGGAGATGAACAGGTAGGGCGCCCACGACCGGGAGCGGGAGCCGCGTCGCCCGCCGGTGGCGGGTTTCGCCGTGGTCGGCCGGCCGCGCCGGGCGCGGATTTCGACGACGCTCATCAGGGCCTCACCTGCCGGCGGTAGGAGTCGGTGGCCGCGCGGATCACCTGGGCCGGGGTCAGGTCGCCGGCGTAGAGGCCCAGCAGCGGCGCGCCCATGGCCACCACGAGCGCCTCGTTGTTCGCCGACAGGAAGAACTCGGGCAGGTCGTCGGCCGCCCGGGCGTATTCCAGGAAGGACTCCTGGCCGCCGAGGAACTCGTCGCGGAAGGAGGTGAAGTCGGGCGCGGTGTAGAGCGAACGCAGGGTGGGCAGGAAGCCGCCGGTTTGGAAGCGCAGCAGCTGGCCCTCGGGGGTGAGGTAGACGCGACGCAGCAGGTCCAGCGCGGCCTCGCGCCCCGGGTTGACCGCGGAGACGGTGAAGCCGGTGCCGCCGAGGTTGGCGGCGATGTGGCCGCCGTCCTCGAAGCGGGGCAGCGTCCGCAGCCGCCACTGCCCGGCCTGTTCCGGGGCGTTGGCCTCCAGGCCGTAGACCCGGTACCAGGAGGGCATGGTCAGGGCGACGAGCAGGCCGGACTTGATGGCGGCGGCGGCCGCCGCGCCGTAGGGGTCGCCGACGACGAGGAACGCGCCGTTCGCGACGCCGCGTTGGATGAGGTCCAGCGCCGCCACGGACTCGTCGGTGTCGATGGTGAGCGCGCCGTCGGCGTCGAACGGGCTGCCGCCGCGCTGCACCAGCACCTGCAGGTAGGTGTTGTACAGCGAGGTGTTGTCGCCGTTGGACACCATGCCGACGGACTTCCCGGTGGCCTCGTTGAGCCGGCCTCCGATGTCGAGCATGTCCTCCCAGGTGGCCGCGTCCGCCGGCAGCCCGGCCCGGGCGAACTCGTCGGGGCGGTAGTAGAGGACGGAGATCGAGGTGTCGGAGTCCAGGCCGTAGAGGCGGCCGTCCACGGTGTAGGGCGAGCGGCGCAGCAGGTCGTCGCCGAACGGCTCGGCGATCTCCGTCAGGTCCAGGAACAGGGACTCGGCGAGGCCCCCCTTCATCACCCGGGGGAACTCCGAGATGATGATGCCGAGCAGGTCGGGCGGGGCGCCGTCGGCCATGAACTGCGTGATGGTCCGGGTCAGCAGGTCGGTACCCGCCGCCGCGGTCACCTCAAGCGAGGGCGCGTACGGCGAGCCGCGCATGATGTCCCGGTCGCCCAGGGCGGCTTGGAACGTGGCGGTGTAGCTCGGGTCGTGGGTCCAGAACCGCAGACCGACCGATCCGTCGGTCACCGGCTCGGCGGGGGCCGCGGTGACACACCCGCCGGTGGCGAGCGCCCCCATCGCACCCCCCGTCAGGCCCAGGAACCGGCGCCGGCTGAGCGCGCTCACCACGCGCCCGTCCCGGCGGCGGGGCGCTCGACGCCCGTCGGGTGGTGGCCGCTTCGCGGTTCCACGGGTGGGCGGAGAGTCAACTCGTACACGCGGCCTCCTTGCCACGGAGCCGGGTCCAGGTGGGCCTGTCCGGCGGTTCCGCATCATCGACGGAGGCAAGTTAAAACATAAATTCTGAATAGTGAACCCTGTGGACCCGAACTCACCTCGACCGCCGGCCACTTCGGTCACACCGGGAGAGGGTCACGCCACGCCGCGTTGACCACGCGCGGTCGCGACGCCGCGAACCCTTGGCGCCCCGCAATAATTAGTATTTAATCCTTCGGTGTTGCCGCGACCTCGGGGAGCGGGACTCCACCGCGTCGCGCCGCACCCTCGACCCCGACCCCGCGAAAGGCCGCCCATGACCGCGTACCAGCCGCCGGACGTCGGGCCGTTCCGGCCGATCACCACCGAACGGCTGCGGCTCGGCGAGGGGCCACGCCTGTTGCCCGACGGCACCGTGGTGTTGGTGGACATCCTCACCGGCCGACTACTGCGACTTCCGACCACACCCGGCGCCGAACCGACCACGCTGGCCCGGCTGTCCGACCCGCTCGGCGCGGTCGCCCCGCTGCCGTTCGCCGACGGCCGCACCGGGTGGCTCGCGGCGACGGGCCTGGCGTTCGCCGTGCTCGACCCGGACGGCCGGGTCGTCCGGAGCACCCCGGTGCCGCCCCGGCCGGGCGGCGCGCAGCGCATGAACGACGCCGCCTGCGACCGGGCCGGGCAGATGTGGGCCGGCACCATGGCCTACGACGCCACACCGGGCTCGGGCGCCCTGCACCTGCTGGACACCGAGGGCACGGTGACCACCGTGCTGGACGGCCTCACCATCCCCAACGGCCCGGCCCTCAGCCCGGACGGGCGCACCCTCTACCTGGCGGACAGCGCCGCCGGCACCGTCGACGCCTTCACCGTCACCCCCGGCACCGTCCAACTGGCCGACCGCCGCCCGCTCTTCCACGTCGACCCCGCCGTGGGCAGCCCCGACGGCATGACGGTCGACAGCCAGGGCTGCCTGTGGTCGGCGATCTGGGGCGCCGGACAGATCAGGAAGTACGCCCCCGACGGGACGCTGCTGGGCATCGTGGAGGTGCCGGCCGCCCAACCCTCCAGCGTCTGCCTGACCGGCCGCGCCCTGGTGGTGACGACCGCGTCGCTCGGCCTGGCGAACCCGGGCCCGTACGACGGGGCGGTGCTCAGCGCCCCCTGTTCGGCCAGCGCGCCACCCGCCGCGCCCGCCTCCCCCGCCCTCGCCGGCCCACCCGCCTGAGGGGCTCGCCGGGCCCGAGGCAGGCGGCGTGACCGCTGCCAGCCACCCCGAGGGAGTCAGCGGCGCCCCGCATGAGACATCGACGCCTCGCATGGTTTACCGTTGACTCATGAGTTTCGATCGTGAGCACGTGCTGCGGACCGCCGCCGATCTGCTGACCCGCCAGGCCACGGCGACCATGGCCGAGGTCGCCCGAGCCGCCGGGATCAGCAGGGCCACGCTGAACCGCCACTTCGCCGGGCGTGACGACCTGGTCCGCGCGCTGGAGGAGCTGGGCATCGCCGAGTGCGAGGCCGCCCTGGCGGCGGCCCGCCTCACCGAGGGGACGGCCACCGACGCGGTGCGCCGGCTGGTCCGCGAGGTGCAGCCCTGCACCGGCCTGCTCACCTTCCTCTACTCCGAGAACCAGCTCTTCGAGGGCGGCACCCAGAACGCCGGCTGGACCCGCATCGACGAGCAGCTCAACGCCCTCTTCCGCCGGGGCCAGGAGAGTGGCGAGTTCCGCATCGACCTGAGCGCCGTCTGGATCACCGAGGCGCTCTACGGCCTGCTCGGCGCCGGCAGTTGGGCCGTCCTTGAGGGCCGGGTGGCACGCCAGGACTTCACCCACATGATCGTCGAACTGCTGCTCGGCGGCGCGACCCGCAAGGACACGCCGTGATAGGCGCGCCCACCCCGACCGGCCGGGGCGGCGAGCCGCCGCGCCCCGGCCGCTGGCTCGCCCTGGGCGTGCTGGTCCTGGCCGTGCTGCTGGTGGCGGTGGACGCCACCGTGCTGGGGCTGGCCACGCCCTACCTCAGCGCGGACCTGGAGCCGACCGGCACCCAGCTGCTGTGGATCGGCGACTCCTACTCCTTCGTGCTCGCCGGCCTGCTGATCTCCATGGGCAGCCTCGGCGACCGGATCGGCCGCAAACGCCTGCTGCTGATCGGCGCCACCGCCTTCGGGCTGGTCTCGGTACTCAACGCCTACGCGCAGACACCCGAGATGATGATCGTCGCCCGCGCGCTGCTCGGGGTCGCCGGCGCCACCCTGATGCCCTCCACCCTCGCGCTGATCCGCAACCTGTTCCACGACCCACGGGAGCGCAGCCTCGCCATCGGCATCTGGAGCGCCGCCGCCTCGGCGGGCATGGCGCTGGGACCGATCGTCGGCGGGGCACTGCTGGAGTACTTCTGGTGGGGCTCGGTGTTCCTGATCAACCTGCCCGTGATGGCCCTGCTGGTCCTCGTCGGAGCCAGGACACTGCCGGAGTCGCGCAACCCAGCGCCGGGGCCCTGGGACCTGCCGAGCGTCCTGCTGTCGCTGGTCGGCATGGTCGGGGTGGTCTACGCGATCAAGGAGGCCGCCGCCGACGGGCCCGGGTGGCCCGTCCTCGCGGCCGGCCTGCTGGGGGCCGCCGGTCTCACCCTGTTCGTCCGGCGCCAACGCCAGCTGCCGGCCCCGCTGGTGGACGTCCGGCTGTTCCGCAACCGCGGCTTCAGCGGTGCCGTCCTGGCGGACCTGCTGACCATCCTCGGGCTGTCCGGGCTGCTGTTCTTCCTCTCCCAGTACCTGCAACTGGTGCAGGACCGGGGCCCGATGGAGGCGGGCGTCGCCGAACTCCCGGCCGCCGCCGGCGCGGTGGTCGCCGGGCTGATCGCCGGCGCCACCGCGCGCCGCTTCTCGGTGCGCGCCGTCGTCTCCGGCGGCCTGGCCGTGATCGGCCTGGCGCTGGCCACGCTGACCGTGATCAGCCAGTCCACCGGCTACCCGCTGCTCGGCGCCGTGCTGCTGGTCGTCGGCTTCGGCGCCGGCCTGTCGTTCACGGTCACCGCCGACATCATCCTCACCGCCGTCCCCAGGGAACAGGCCGGCGCCGCCTCCGCGGTCTCGGAGACCGCCTACGAGCTGGGCGCCGCGCTGGGCATCGCCCTGCTGGGGTCCGTGGTCACCAACGTCTACCGGGACTTCACCGGGCCGGCCGGCACCCCGGAGGCGGCCCACGAGTCACTCGGCGGGGCCGTCGTGGCCGCCGCCCACCTGCCCGCCGACACCGCCACCGCGCTGCTGGCGGCGGCACGCGACTCCTTCGTCGACGGCATGAACCTCGCCGCCGGCGTCGGCGCCACCCTCCTGCTCCTGACCGCCGCCGTCGCCTGGTTCCTGCTCCGCGACCAGGAACTCACCGACGAGCCGGTCCAGCACTGAGCGGCGGGCGGTGCCGTCGGTGGCTGCGCCGGGGAGGGTCGGGGTGGCACCGGCGGCGGCGAGCACGAGCGTTCCACAGCGGCACGAGGGCTCCTCTTCCCGAGCGGTCACCGCGCGAGACGGACGGCCGGGTCGGCGACCCGGTCCGGACAGCGCGGGCCGGGTGCCTGACGGACGGCGCGAACGACCCGTCAGGACCGGTCGGTTCGATCGGTTCGATCGGTTCGATCGCCGGAGTGGTCCGGCAGGAGGCGCGCCGCGAGTGAGCGCGCCGTGGCGGTGAGGGTGGCCCTGTCCAAGCCGGTCCGGCTCATGAAGACGATCCCCTGCTGCGCGGCCAGCAGGGCCCGCGCCAGGGCGATCGGATCCGCGCCGGCCGGCAGGTCGCCCTCGCGTTGGGCGCGGGCGACACAGTCACCGATCAGCGCGGTGGTCGTCTCGTAGGTGCGGTGGGCGTGGGCGAGGACCTCCGGGTCGGCGTTACCGAGTTCGCAGGTGCTGTTGGCCAGCAGGCAGCCACGCCGCGGGCCGGCGTCGGCCGGGTCGCCGATCGGCGCCTCCAGGAGCATGCGCAGCGCGTCCACCGCCCGTGGCGGCTCGGCGAGGGCTCTCCGCAGGTGGTCGTGGTTCTCGTCGGTGTAGCCGCGCAGCGCCCGGAGGAAGAGCTGCCGCTTGTCGCCGAACGCCGCGTAGAGACTGCCCTTGCCCAGCCCGGTGACGCGCATCAGGTCTTCCAGCGAGGTCGCGGCGTAACCGGCGTCCCAGAACTGCTCCCGGACGGCCTGCAGCACCTGCTCCTCGTCGAACGCTCGCGGACGTGCCATGGGCACCAGGATACGGATTCTTGACCGTTCGGTCCACCAAACCTATGGTGGACCGAACGGTCAAGAACTCGGCAGCACCTGAGGAAGTGGGCAAGCACATGGGAAAGCTGGACGGCAAGGTGGCGATCGTGACCGGCGGATCGCGGGGCATCGGGGCGGCCTCGGCGTTGGCGCTGGCCGACGAGGGAGCCGACGTCGCGATCAGCTACTCGTCCTCGGCGGACCAGGCCGGGGCCGTGGTCGCCGACCTGGAGGCGAAGGGAGTGCGCGCGGCGGCCTTCCAGGCCGACCAAGCGGACGCGAGGCAGGCGGCGGGCCTGATCCACCGCGTCGTCCAGCACTTCGGAAAGCTGGACATCCTGGTCAACAACGCGGGCGTCACCGTCGCCGCCCCCATCGACAGCGAGGCCGTCGACGAGTCCGCCCTCGACCGCCAGCTCGCCGTCAACTACACCAGCGTGGTGGCCGCGATCCGGGCCGCCTTCCCGCTGCTGCCCGACGGCGGCCGGATCGTCAGTATCAGCTCGGGCGTGGGAACACGGGTGGGCTTCCCCGGCATGACCGACTACGCCGGCACCAAGTCGGCCCTCGAGGGCTACAGCCGGGGCGCGGCCCGCGACCTGGCCCACCGGGGCATCACGGTCAACGTCATCCAGTCCGGGTTCGTCGACACCGAGATGAACCCGGCCGACAGCCCGGCGGCACCCATGTTCCTGCCGACGACGGCGATGGGCCGGTACGGCAGGCCGGAGGAGATCGCCGCGGGCGTCGTCTTCCTCGCCAGCCCGCAGGCCTCCTACGTCACCGGCGCGGTGCTGCCGATCGACGGCGGATACGGCGCGTAGCGCCACCGCACGGCGGGGCGGCCACGGAACCACGGTGGCGCCGTCGCCCCTTCCCCACCGGCATCGCGGCCGGTCAGCGCGCCGCCACAGGGGCGGGGCGGGCGGTGGCACCGCGCGGGAGAGCCGGCGCCTCGTTTCTTGACACTCTCTTTACCTGGCTTCGGACATTCTTGCTGCCGCCGGTGTACGTGTCAGGGAAGGACCTGAGTTGGACGTCTCATTGACCGTGTGGGTGCTCACGATTGGTGGTCTGTGCGCGCTCATCGCGGCCGACTTCTTCATAGGTGGTCGCAAGCCGCACGACGTCTCGATCAAGGAGGCGGGCATCTGGACGATCGTCTGGGTCGTGCTCGCCGTGCTCTTCGGCATCGGTCTCCTGCTCTGGGGTGACGGACAGGCCTCCGGTGAGTTCTTCGCCGGCTATGTCACCGAGAAGTCGCTCAGCGTCGACAACCTCTTCGTCTTCGTGCTGATCATGGCGAAGTTCGCGGTGCCGTCGATCTACCAGCAACGCGTGCTGATGATCGGCGTGCTGATGGCGCTGGTGCTGCGGGCCGGCTTCATCGCCGTGGGCGCGGCCGCGATCAACACCTTCGCCTGGGTCTTCTTCGTCTTCGGCGCCTTCCTCATCTGGACCGGGTGGAAGCTCATCCAGGACGCGCGGGCCGACGAGGACGACGAGGACTGGGAGGAGGGTCGCCTGATGAAGGCCGTGCAACGGCGGGTGCCCTCCACCAACACCTGGCACGGCACGAAGCTGTTCATCCACGAGAACGGCAAGCGGCTGGCGACCCCGATGCTGATCGTCATGCTGGCGATCGGCATGACGGACGTGCTGTTCGCGGTGGACTCGATCCCGGCGATCTTCGGTTTGACCCAGGATCCGTACATCGTCTTCACGGCGAACGCCTTCGCGCTGATGGGGCTGCGGCAGCTGTACTTCCTCATCGCCGGGCTGCTGAAGAAGCTGGTCCACCTGTCGTACGGCCTGTCGGTCATCCTGGCGTTCATCGGCGTGAAGCTGGTCCTGCACGGCCTCCACGAGACGACGGACCTGCATGTGCCGGAGATCTCCATACCGGTCTCGCTGGGCGTCATCTGCGGCGTGCTGGTCGTCACGACGATCACCAGCCTGATGGCGTCGAAGAAGGCCGAGGAGAAGGCCGCGGCGGACAAGGCCGACAAGACGGAGCCGGCTGGGACGGCGGACAGCCAGGACTGAGCCAGCACGGCGGACTCAACCGCTCGCCACCGCGCCGCCGGGCCGCGACCACCACTGGTCGCGGCCCGGCGGCCGTGGCGTCGATGCCGAGCCCCGGGGGGGCCGGCCACGGCGCGGCGGCCGGGCGGCCTGTCCCCTCTGAGTCAACTCCCCTCCCTCGTACGGGAGTTCTGGCCGCCACCCGGGCGGGTTGATCTGTTCACCGGATAAGGCGAAAAGCCGGCCGAATGGGCGGCCGGTGAGGTTGGCGGGGCGCAGGATCGTTCCCGTGACGACTGGGCAACGAGCGCGCTGGCGCACCCGCCAAACCGTCGGCGCCGCCCTCCTGTTGGTGGCCGTCGCCGGTGGCACCGCCACCGCGGCGGGCCGGCCGGGCGACTCCTGCGCGGTGGTGGGTGAGCCGGTCATCTGGGACTGCGAGAAGCCGACCCCGACGCCGGAGCCCACGCCCCCGCCGCCCGAACCGAGCCCGCCGCCGCCCGAGCCGACCGACCCGCCCGCTGCGGAGCCGGAGCCGCCGGGCGAGCCGGCGCCCCCCGCGCCCGAGCCCGAGCCACCCGCGCCCGAACCGCCTGCCCAGGCCCCGGACGAACCGGCCCCCACCCCCGAGCCGGCGCCGGACGCCCCGGCCCCACCGGCGGCCGAGGCGCCACCGGCCGAGCCGGCGCCCGAGGCACCCCCCAGCCCGCTGCCGGTGGTGCCCCGCGTCGCCCCGGATCCCGAACGCCCGCCCCGCGAGGGCTCGTTGGTGAGCCGGATGGTGCTGGTGGTGGCGCCGGCCGTGCTGGCCGCCGCCGCGTTGCGTCCCCGTTCCCGTGCCCGCGCCGGCACCTCCTAGGAGCTGACCCCGATGTCCGAATGGCTCGTTCTCCTCTTCGCCATCCTGGCCACCTGCTCGGTGGTCCTGATCGTCGCCGTGCTCCGGCAACGCCGGGTGGGCGGCGAGGACGACCCGACCGAGACGCCCGACGTCATCGAGTACATGACGATGATGATCGGCGTGGTCTACGCGATCGTGCTGGGCCTGGCCATCGCCGGCGTCTGGGAGGAACGCGCGGCCGCCGAGGAGTGGGTGCAGCAGGAGGCCCAGGCGCTGCACGAGATGGACGAGCGCGCGGCTGTGCTCCCCGCCGAGGACGCGACGGCGGTGCGGGCCGCCATCGACGACTACGTCGCGCACGCTGCCGGCCCGGAGTGGGACCAGATGCTGGACGAGGGCGAACTCACCGACGAGGGCGAGGACCTGCTCACCCAGCTGCGCGCGGTGATCGGCGAGCGCGAGCCCACCACCATCCGGGAGATCACCGCGCACCAGGCGCTGTGGGACGAGGCGGCCGCGGTGGACGCGGCCCGCGCCGGACGGGCGGAGAGCGCGGAGTCCACCATGCCCGCGGTGGTGTGGTTCGGGCTGATCGCCGGCGCCGCCGTGACGGTGGGCATGGTCTTCACCCTCCAGATCCAGCGCTCCGGACGGGAGTTGCTGCTCGCCGGGCTGTTCAGCGCGCTGATCACCTTCCTGCTCTTCCTGATCTGGTACTTCGACGCGCCGTACAGCCGCGCGCTGGGCGACCTCACCGAGGCCTACCAGAACTACTTCCCGCAGGCGACCGGCGGGGACTGACCGGCTCGGCGGTCGGGAGCAGGCGAAGGGCCGGGCCGGGGAAGGTCCGGCCCGGTCCGTTTTGCCCCCCGGTGGCCCCGGGGCCCCAGCGCTTAGCATGAGCAGATGAGTTCGCTGCTCCCGGCCCTTAACGAGGTGCCCGCCAAGCCCGCGCTGCACTTCCCGGACCAGATACTCGACTACCCGACGCTCCGGTCGCTGGCCTTCGCGCTCGCCGGAGAGCTGCGGGGCCAGTTCCGGGTGGCGGTGTGGGCCACCCCCACCGCGCACACCGCGGTCGGGGTGGTCGCGGCCCTGCTGGCCGGGGTGCCGGTGGTCCCGCTCAACCCGAAGAGCGGCGCCCGCGAGCTGGCCCACATCGTGGGCGACAGCACGCCGTCCCTGCTGGTGACCGCCCCCGGGGTCGAACCACCGCCGGAGCTGGGCGCGTTGCCCGCCCGGTCGGTCGACCTAGCGGCGGTGCCAGGACCGGAGCCCGTGCCGCTCCCCCCGGTCGACGCGGAACACCCGGCGCTGGTCGTCTACACCTCGGGAACCACCGGGCCGCCGAAGGGCGTACTGCTCTCGCACCGGGCGGTGGCGGCCACCCTGGACGCGCTGGCCGACGCCTGGCGGTGGACCGACCAGGACGTGGTGGTGCACGGGCTGCCGCTGTTCCACGTGCACGGGCTGGTGCTGGGCGTGCTGGGGCCGCTGCGGCGCGGTGGCACGGTGCGGCACCTGGGCCGGTTCTCGACGGACGGGGTGCGGGCGGCGCTCACCTCGGGCGGCACGGTGCTCTTCGGCGTGCCCACCATGTACCACCGGCTGGCCGAGGCGGTCGCCGGGGACCGGCCGCTGGCCGAGGCGCTGGCCGGGGCGCGGCTGCTGGTCTCCGGCTCCGCCCCGCTGCCGCTGCCCGACCACGAACGGCTGTGGGCCGCCACCGGGCGCCGAGTGGTGGAGCGTTACGGGATGACGGAGACCCTGATGAACACCAGCGTCCGGGCCGACGGCCCGCCGGCCACCGGCACGGTGGGGGTGGCGCTGCCCGGCGTCGAGGTGCGGCTGGTCGACGACGCGGGGCGGCCGCTGGACGCCGGCGACGGGGAGACGGTGGGCGAGTTGCAGGTGCGCGGCCCCAACCTGTTCAGCGGCTACCTCAACCGCCCGGAGGCGACCGCCGAGGCGTTCGCCTCCGGCGGCTGGTTCCGCACCGGCGACATGGCGACCCGGGACTCCACCGGCGGCTACCGGATCGTCGGCCGGAAGTCCACCGACCTGATCAAGAGCGGCGGCTACAAGATCGGCGCCGGCGAGATCGAGAACGTGCTGCTGGCACACCCCGGGGTGGCCGAGGCGGCGGTGACGGCGGCGCCCGACCCGGATCTCGGCGAGCGGGTGGTGGCCTGGGTGGTGCCCAGGGACCCGGCGCGCCCGCCGTCCCTGGAGGAGCTGAGCGACCACGTGGTGGGCCAGCTCGCCGCCCACAAACGCCCCAGGGAGGTGCGGTTCCTGACCGCGCTCCCCCGCAACGACCTGGGCAAGGTGCTCAAGCGGGAGCTGGCGTGAGCGAGACCGCGCGCCCCGCGCGGGTGCTGTTGGACCAGCTGGCGCCGGACGCGGCGCCGCTGCCGGTCAGAGCCGATACCGGCCCGCCCGACGGGCCGCTGGAGTGGCCCGGCTACGCGGCGACCCGGGCCAGGGCGGCGGACCGCTCCGGCGCCTCGGAGTCGGTGGTCGGCCGGGTGGGTCGGGTCGGCGGGCACGAGGCGGTGCTGCTGGCCTTCGAGTTCGGCTATCTCGGCGGCTCCATCGGCCGGGTCGCCGGCGAGCGGATCGGCAGCGCCCTGCGCACCGCGGCCGACCTCGGACTGCCGCTGGTCTCACTGCTGGCCTCCGGCGGCACCCGGGTCCAGGAGGGCATGCACGCGTTGACCCAACTCCAGCACATCGCGCGGGAGATGGTGCGGCTGCGGGCCGCCGGGCCGGCCCACCTGGCGGTGCTGGCCGGCCCGGTGACCGGCGGCGCCTGGGTGACGCTGGGCGCGGGGGCCGACGTGCGGCTGGCGCTGCCCGGGGTGCAGGTCGGGTTCTCCGGGGCCCGGGTGCGGCCGGCGGGCGTCGACGCGTCGGCCTACACGGCCGAGGGGCAGCTGGCGATGGGGCAGGTGGACGAGCTGGTGCCGTGGGACGGGCTGCCGGCGGCGGTCGCCGGCTGGCTGGCGCTGCTGACCAGCCCGGCGGCCGGGCCGGTCGCCCCGCCGGGCGCGGTGCGGCCGGCCGAGCCGGCCGCCTCCGGCTGGCAGGCGGTGGCCAGGGCCAGGGCGGCGGACCGGCCGGACGCCCGGGCCTACCTGGCGGCGGCCTTCAGCCGGCTGGCGCCGCTGGCCTGCGTCGACCCGGGGCTGCTGGTCGGCTTCGGCGAGCGGGACGGGCGCGCGGTGGGCTATGTGGCGCAGTTGGGCACCCGCACCAGCCCGGCCGGGTTCCGGGCGGCGACCCGGCTGATCCGGCTGGCGGACCGGCTTTCCATCCCGGTGCTCACCCTGGTGGACACCCCGGGCGCGGCCAACGACGAGCGGGCCGAACGGGACGGGGTCGGGGCGGCCGTCGCGGAGACCATCGCCGCGTTGGCCGGCTGCCGGGTGCCGGTCACCACCCTGCTGGTCGGGGAGGGCGGCTCGGGCGGCGCGGTGGCGCTGACCTCGCCCGACCGGCTGTGGGTGGCGCCGGAGAGCTACTACTCGGTGCTGGCGCCGGAGCCGGCCGCCGCCGTGCTGAAGCGGGACCCGGCCGACCCGGCGGCGGTCGCCGAGGTCGCCGACCTGCTGCGGCTGCGTCCCCAGGACCTGGTGGCGATGGGGCTGGCGCGGGGCATGGTGGAGTGAGGCGCCCCGCCGGCCGGGGTCAGAGCCCGACGGCGTGGGCCAACCGCCGGTAGGAGTCCAGCTGTTGGGCCCGGTCGTGGGTAGCCAGGGAGACCAGCACCTCGTCCGCGCCGGTCGCGGTGACCAGCTCGGCCAGCGCGGCGGCGACCTCCGCCTCGGTGCCGGCCAGCTGCCCGGCCAGCGCCTCGTCCAGGTAGCGGCGCTCCCGTTCGGTCGGCGTGCCGGCCGCCAGGTCGGCGCTGATCTCGGCCGGCGGCCGCAGCGGCGGGAAGTCGCCCCTGGTGCGGGAGTGGACAACGGCCCAGGCCTCCGGCAGTTGGAGCCGGCGGGCGGCGGCCGTGGTCGCGCCGACCGCCACGTTGACGCCCAGCACCAGGTAGGGCCGGTCGCCCCGGAACGCCGCCCGGTAGCGGGCGGCGGTGGCCCGGGTGCGGTCCCGGTCGGCGCCGGCGGCGAGCACCAGCGGCAGGCCCAGCTCGGCGGCCAGGTCGGCGCCGGTGTCGGTGGCGAGCACGAAGGCGGGTACGTCCAGGCCCTCGGCCGGCACCGCGCGCACCGGGCCACGGCCGGCGAAGTAGTCCAGGAGTTCGGTCAGTTGGTCGGCGAAGCCGGCCATCGCCGACCGGTCGGCGCCGAGCGCCCGGCGCACCGCCTCGGTGAAGCCGACCGAGCGGCCCAGGCCCATGTCGATCCTGCCGGGGTGCAGCGCGGCGAGCACCCCGAACTGTTCGGCGACCACCAGCGGCCGGTGGTTGGGCAGCATCACCCCGCCGGTACCCACCCGGATGCGGCTGGTGGCGGCGGCCACCGCGGCGGCGAGCACGGTGGGCGCCGCCCCGGCGACGCCGGGCACCGCGTGGTGTTCGGCAACCCAGAAGCGGTGGTAGCCCAGCTCCTCCACGTCCCGCGCGAAGTCCACCGCCTCGCGGAGCGCCTCGGCGGCCGGCCGGCCCTGGCGGATCAGCGCCCGGTCCAGCACGGACCAGCGGGTGCCGGCCAGGACGGCACGGGCGGCGCGTTCGGCGGGCGGCGCGGAGGTGCTCATGTCCGTTGGCAACGCCGCGGGCGACGGCCGGATTCCCGCCGCCGCCCGAGCCGGCGCCGGCTCGTCGGGCCGAGGCCCTCTGGTGGCCGACTCCGCCATCTGTGAGAGTCCCGGGGAGAGAGAGGGGAGCAGGAGTGAAGCGTACGAGGTGGATGGTGACGGCGGTCGCGACGGCGACCGCCCTGGTCGGCACCGCGGGTGGGGCGGCGGCGGACGAGCCGCTGCTGCCGCACCCCGGGCCGGACGGCCTGGTCTGGGTCCCGGAGATGACCGGGGACGGCGGGTTCGTCTCCGGCGGGGGGACGAGCCGGCTGCCGACGGTGCTCACCGTCGCCTGTGAGGGCGGCGGCAGCGTGGCGGTCTCCATGGAGCAGTTCGATGTCGAGGTGGCGGCCTTCACCGTCGCGTGCCCGGTCGGCTCGGTCGGCACGGGGTCCCAGGAAATGCCCGCTGGGGTGCTCGACTTCGGGAGTTTCTCCGTCGGGATCGACGCCTCCTCGGACGCGGTGCGCTGGTCGGCGGCCGTGGTCCAGCCGGAGTAGCCGGGCGGGTGGCCCGGGGCGGCGCGCGCCGCCCCGGGCGTCGGTCAGCAGCCGCCGCCCACCTTGAAGGAGGTCATCTTGTCGTTGAAGTGCGAGGCGACCGCGGCTTCGGACTCGCCGGGGGCGATGGAGAACATGCAGCCCGTGTGGTTGTCGTGCTCGTAGACGCTGACCGTCTGGTTGGTGCGGTTCCAGTAGGAGGTCATCCGGTCGTTCATACCGTTGCCGACGTTCGTCACGGAGCCGCTGGACTGCAGGAACTCGCCGGCGTAGCTGGACTTCTCCCAGACGCAGAACGAGCCGCTGGCGCACTGGCTGGAGTCGGCGAGCGCGGGCTGGGCGCTCAGGGTCGCGGTGCCGGTGGCGAAGGCGATGGCCGCCCCCACGGCCAGCCATCGGGGGGCTGCGGTTCGCTTGCTCATGGTGTCTCCTCCGGACGCGCGGGTGCCTGGGCTGCCCCTGGCGGGTACCGCCGCAGGCTATGGCCGGCCCGGTCGGCGGTCCGGCAGCGCCATGCGCGGCCGGCCGCCGCCGATCCGGCCAACTCCGCGTGCGGAGCGCTCAGTTGGCGGCAACACCAGGGGCGGGGGTCTACCCGAACGGGCCCGTCCGGCGCGGCGGGGGCTGGCCAGGGGGCGGGTGGAGGGCCGAGCATGGCGGGGTGACACGGGAGACGCGGAGGACGACGGTGGCGGCGTTGGACAGCCTGCGGGGGCTGGCCCTGGGCGACGCGTTCGGCGAGACCTGGTTCGGCGCCCGGCGGGCCGGCCTGGACGTGCCGGCGCTGCTGCGGGACCGGGTGACGCCGGCGGCCGGGCACTGGCCGTGGACGGACGACACGGCGCTGGCGCTGGCGCTGCTGGCGGCGGCCTGGCCGGGCGGCGAGGTGGACCAGGAGGCGGTGGCCGAGGGGTTCGGCCGGGCCTATCTGGCGGACGACGGGCGCGGTTACGCGGCAGGGATGCACGAGCTGCTGCCGGAGCTGGCCGAGGAGCCGGGGCGGTGGCGGGTCAGGTCGCGGGAGCTGTTCGGCGGGCAGGGCAGTCTGGGCAACGGCGCCGCCATGCGGGCCGCTCCGCTGGGGGCGCTGTTCGGGTCCGATCCCCGGCTGGCGGCAGAGCGGGCGGCGCTGGCCGCCGAGGTGACGCACGCGCACCCGGAGGGGGTGGCGGGTGCGGTGGCCGTGGCGGTCGCTGCGGCGCTGGCGGTGACGGCGCCGGCCGGTGTGGCGCCGGCGGCGCTGCTGCGGGAGGTCGCCGGGCACACGCCGGCGAGCGCGGTGCGGGACGGGCTGGTCCGGGCCGCCGGGCTGCCGGCGGACACCGGGCCGGCGGCGGCCGCCGCCGAGTTGGGCAGCGGCTACCGGATGCGGGCGGATGACACGGTGCCGTTCGCGCTGTGGTCGGCGGCGCATCGACTGGACGAGCTGACCGAGGCGTTGTGGCGCACCGCCGAGGGGCTCGGGGACGTGGACACCACCTGCGCCATCGCCGGTGGGGTGGTCGGCGCGCGGGTGGGCCTGGCCGGGGTGCCGGTGGAGTGGTCGCGCCGGGCCGAGCCGTTGCCGGCGTGGGTGGCGGCGCTCAGGACGCCGTGAGGTCGCCGGCGGTGGTGGTGGCCACCGGGTCGACGCCGGCCAGTTGGCAGACGCCGACGAAGAGGAAGAGCGGATGGCTGTAGGGGACGCCGTGGTTGGGCCAGTGGATCAGTTGGGGGGCCCACAGGCCCTCGCCGGCCCATTCGGGCGGGGCGGCGACGGCGAGCCGGACGTCGTTGAGGTAGCGGGCGGGGGCCGGCCAGGGCATGCCGGTCTCGGAGCCGCTGGGCACGGGGAACCACCAGCTGGGGCCGACCGCGAAGATCGCGCCCGGGCGGGGCAGTCCGGCGAGCAGCTGGCGGCCGTGCTCCCCGGGGGTCTCGATGACGTCGGACTCCAACCAGCGGGGCCGGCGCCTGGGCACCGACCGGAGGTGGTCGGGGCGGGGTGCGGGGTGCGTGAGGGGGGCCATAGGAGGGTGTCAGGACCTTGTCTCGGCGGGTTGGACCGGTCCGTGGCCGGCCGGCGCCGCCCCGGCTATCCGGGCGGTGGGGCGCGGCAGTTCGGCCCAGACCCGCTGTCCGGGGCCGGCCGCGGCGGCGGTCACGCCCCAGCGCAGGCTGACGGCGTCGACCAGGGCGAGGCCGCGGCCGCCCTCGTCCTGGGCCTGGGCGGCGCGCTGGCGGGGCCGGTGTGGTCCGGCGTGCTCGTCGGTGACCTCGACGCCGAGCCGGCTGCCGGTGTCCCACAGGCGGCAGTGCACGGTGCCGCTCGCGGTGTGCCGGACGGCGTTGGCGACCAGCTCGGAGACCACCAGCTCCGCGGCCTCGGCGGCCGGGGTGGGCACGCCCCAGGCGGCCAGCGCCACCCGCACCCGGCGGCGTGCCTGGCCGGCGGCTCTCAGCTCCGCCGGCAGCCGGAAGCTGCTCTCACCACGCGCGGTCGGTGTGGGGTACGTGGGACGCCGGGGGGCCGCGGTGGCGAGGGGGACCATGGCGCTGCCTTTCTCTGCTGACACACGCACGACCGGGTGAAACCAGACAGAAGAGGCTATATCCCCCGCGTCTGGCCACGAGTCATGCCAGTAGTAACCGCTCTCAGCCACTCTGACACTGCCAAGTTCAGTCCGCAACAGGTAAGTTGCAATTTGCATATCGCCACTGTCATGACTCTAGGCTGGGTCGCCGAGAGGCCGCGCAGGGGCGTCGCGGATCGGGTGAGGAGGCGTCAGTGACCCACGGAACGGACTGGGGAGGGGCGCCGGCCGTGCTGCGGATGATCCTGGGGCGTCAGCTGGAGGAGTTACGCCGCCAGGCCGGACTCTCCTACGCGCAGGCCGGTGAGGCGCTCGGCGTCAGCCACTCCACCATCCGCCGGATCGAGGGCGCCAAGGTCGCCCGGCTCCGGCTGGGCGACATCGAGAAGCTGCTGGAGACCTACGGGGTGGCGGACCCGGAGGAGATCGACACCTTCCTGCGCTCGGTGCGCGAGGCCAACAAGCGCGGCTGGTGGCACACCTACCGCGACGTGCTGCCCGACTGGTTCGCCGCCTACCTCAACCTGGAACAGGCGGCACGTCAGATCCGTGCCTACGAGCCGCAGTTCGTCCACGGCCTGCTGCAAACCGAGGAGTACGCCCGGGCGTTGCTCAACGCCGAGCACCCGCACGCCGCGCCCCGGGACCAGGAGCGGCGGGTGGCGCTGCGGATGCGCCGCCAGGAGCTGCTGCACCGGGCCGACCCGCCCCGGCTGTGGGTGGTGATGGACGAGACGGCGCTGCGCTGGCCGGTGGGTGGCCCAGCGGTGCGGCGCCGGCAGCTCGACCACCTGCTGGCCACCTGCGAACTACCGCACGTGACACTTCAGTTGATGCGTTTCCAGCGCGGCCCGCACCCGGCGCAGGGGGCCGGCGCCTTCCACCTCTTCCGGTTCCGCGCCAAGGAGCTGCCGGACATCGCCTACCTGGCCAACCTGATCGGCGCGGTCTACCTGGACGACCGGGCCGACGTACTGGTCTACCGGGAGGCGCTGGACCGGCTGGGCGCCCAGGCCGCCCCCGGCACCCGCACCCCCGAGATCCTCGCCGCGCTCCGCGACGAACTGTGAGCTTCCCGGGGCCGGTTGGGCCCCGGGCCGATCCCCTCCAGCGCACGAAGGGAAGCGAGATGTCCGACGACGGCTGGCCGGCCGACCGCATCGACACCGGCAGTGCCCACTCCGCCCGCATCTACGACTACATCCTGGGCGGTTCCGACTACTACCCGGCCGACAAGGAGGCCGGCGACGCCATGTGCGTCGAGTGGCCGGCGCTGCCGATCCACATGCGGGCCAACCGGGACTGGATGCACCGGGCCGTCCGGCACCTGGCCGCCGAGGCCGGCATCCGGCAGTTCCTCGACATCGGCACCGGCATCCCCACCTCGCCCAACCTGCACGAGATCGCGCAGGAGGTGGCGCCGGACGCCCGGGTCGTCTACATGGACAACGACCCGATCGTGCTCTCGCTCTCCCGCGGGCTGCTCACCAGCAGCGCCGCCGGCCGCACCGCCTACGTCGAGGCCGACATGCGGGACCCGGCGGCCGTGCTGGCGGCGCCCGAGCTGCGCGAGACGCTCGACCTGAGCCAGCCGGTGGCGCTGACGGTGATCGCCATCGTGCACTTCGTGCTGGACGAGGACGACGCGATCGGCATCGTTCGGCGACTGTTGGAGCCGCTGGCCGCGGGCAGCTACCTGGCGATGACCATCGGCACCGCGGACTTCGCCCCCGAGGAGGTCGGCCGGGTCTCCCGGGAGTACGCGGCCCGCGGCATGCCGATGCGGCTGCGGAACCTGCCCGAGGCGGCGGAGTTCTTCACCGGCCTGGACCTGGTCGACCCGGGGGTGGTGCAGATCCACAAGTGGCGCCCGGACGGCAGCGCGCCGGCCGGCATCAGGGACGAGGACATCGGGATGTACGGCGGGGTGGCCCGCAAGCCGTGACCGGCCGGTGAGGCCGCGCTGATGCCCCGCCGCCGGCGGCCGGCGGTGGGGCGTCAGCGCGGCCCGTCCGGCAGCAGCCGGGCGTCGTGCACCAGCAGCGCCACCTGGGTGCGGTTGTTCAGGTCGAGCTTGGTCAGGAGGCGGGAGACGTGGGTCTTCACGGTCGGCACCGAGAGGTACAGCTCGGCGGCGATCTCCGCGTTGGTCCTGCCCTGGCCGAGCAGCAGTGCCACCGCCCGCTCCCGCTCCGGCAGCGCGTCGATCCGGCGGCGGGCCCGCCTGGTGTCCCGGCGGTCGCCGGTGACCTGGGCGATCAGCCGCTGTGTAACGGCGGCGGAGAGCACCGGCTCGCCGGCCGCGACCCGGCGGACGGCGGCCACGATCTCCGCCGGCGGGGTGTCCTTGAGCACGTAGCCGGCGGCCCCGGCGCGCAGCGCGCGCAGCACGTGCTCGTCGGCGTGGAAGGTGGTCAGCATCATGACCTCGGGCGCCGGGTCGCGCTGGCGCAGCCGTTCGGTGGCGGCCAGGCCGTCGAGGCCCGGCATCCGGACGTCCATCAGCACCACGTCGGGCCGCTCGGCGGCGACCAGCGCCGGCACCTCCCGGCCGTCGGCCGCCTCGCCCACCACGAGGAGGTCCTCGGCGGCGCCCAGCATGAGCCGCAGCCCGGACCGGACCAGCGCGTCGTCGTCCACCAGCAGGACCCTGATCGTCATGTCGGCCACGGTAGCCAGGCGGTCAGCACGAAGTCATCCCCGGTCCGCCGGTGGGTCAGCCGTCCGCCGGCCAGCGCCACCCGCTCGGTCAGGCCGGTCAGGCCGGCCCCTGCGCCCGGGACGCCGGGCCCCGGCGGGGGCGCGGCCAGCCGGTTGCTGATCCGGACCGTGAGCCCGGCGCCGGGCCCGCCGGCGACGCTGACCAGCGCCTCGGCGCCGGGCGCGTGTTTGCGGACGTTGGTCAGGCCCTCCTGCACCACCCGGTAGCCGGTGCGGCCCACCGTCTCGGGGGGCGCGCCGTCGGCCTCGGCGCGCTGGTCGAGCCGGACCGGGGTGCCGGCCCGGCGGGACTCGTCGGCGAGCCGGGGCAGGTCGGCCAGCGTCGGCTGGGGCCGCTCCGGCGCGCCGTCCTCGCCCGGCTCGGCCCGCAACACCCCGATCACGTCCCGGAGTTCCTCCAGCGCCAGGTGGGCGCTCTCGCGGATGACGCCGGCCGCCTGGCGGACCTGCTCGGGCGGGGCGTCCGGGTGGTACTCCAGCGCGCCGGCGTGCACGCTCAGCAGCGAGAGGCGGTGCGCGAGCACGTCGTGCATCTCCCGGGCGACGGCCTCCCGGGTGCGGCGCTGGGCCTGCTCGTAGAGGGTCGCCCGCAGCCTCCGGTGCGACTTCACCGACAGCCCCCAGGAGACGACCGCGGTGATCATCACTAGCTTCATCGTGACGGAGGTCGCGTCGGAGATGGAGGACTCCGGCCGCTGGTCCACGTTGACCGGTATCAGGAGCAGCTTCATGAGGACCAGCAGCACCAGGGTGCGGGTGCGGCAGTGCACGGCGACGGTGAACAGGCTCGCCAGGCCGGGGCCGGCCATGGCGTGCGAGGGCAGGCCGACGAGCTGGATGACCACCGCGACCAGCACCGGCCGGCGGCGGCGCCACCACAGCAGCCCGCAGGCCAGCCCGGCGACGGTCTGGTCCAGGACGACGGCGCCGGTGGTCTCGTGGGTCTCCCCCACCAGCACGCCAGAGCTGGCCACGGTGGCGACGGCCGCCAGCACGATGAAGGCCAGGTCCACCACCCGCTGGTCGGGGCGGCGGAAACGACGGTGGAGGGGGACGCGCTCGGTCACGAGACCCGAAGGTACCGGCCGCCGGGCCGGCGCCGGGCGGCGGCGGACGGATCCGCGACCAAGGTAGCGGCGCCGACTACCTTGGTCGCGGCCGGCGAGACCTTTGGCCGAGGCCGCCGGCCGGCCTTCGCCCCTAGCGTCCCGGCCATGGACAGGATTCTCGGGTTCCTCGCCTTCGTGCTGCTGGCCCAGGGCGCGGGCGGGTTGGTGCACTACTTCTGGGACTGGTTCGACGTGTGGACCGTGGTCCACCGAATCGGCTTCCTGGACGGCTACGAGGTCTTCACCTGCGTGGTGCTGCTGGTGCTGGGCCTGGCGGTCGGCTCGCTCGCCGAACGGTTCGAGTGACCGCCGGACGGCGCCGGCACCCGGTCGGGGTGGCCGGCCGCCGGCGTCCCCGGAAAGTCCAGCACGCGGTCGCACCAGCGGCGCAGCAGCACCCGGTCGTGGCCGACGGCCAGCAGCGCGGCGCCGTGCGCGGCGCGGTACTCCTCGACGACGGCGACCAGCGCGGCCGTGGTGGAGGCGTCCAGCATGGCGGTCATCTCGTCGCAGATCAGCAGCCGGGGGGTGAGCAGCAACGCGCGGGCCACGCAGGCTCGTTGCAGCTGGCCGTCGCTGACCTGGTGCGGCCGGCGGGCCAACAGGTCGCCGGTCAGCCCGACCCGGGTGGCCAACTCATCGACATGTGAGGCGAGTTCGTCACCGCGTCCGGTGGCGTGGGCGGGCGCCGCGATCAGCTGACGGAGCGTCATCCTCGGGTCGGCGGCCAGCCGGGGCTGCTGGAAGACCAGCCCGACGCTGGTGCGTTGGGACCGTGGCGCGCGGAACCTGAAGCCGTGGACCGGCTGGCCCGCCAGCCGCACGGTGCCGGCGTAGGGCCGGTGCAGCAGCGCGGCGACCCGGGCCACGGTGGACTTGCCGCAGCCGCTCGGCCCGAGCAGCCCGACCGCCTCCCCGTCCGCGACGGCGAGCGACAGCCCGGAGAGCACCGGGGCGCGGCGGTCGTATCCGGCGGTGATCCCGTCCAGCTCAAGCATCGGCGACCTCTCGCGGGTGGTGGCAGGCGACGCCGCCGCTGAACGCGGGCAGCTCGGCGCAGGCCGCGCTGGCGGCGGCGCAGCGCGGGGCGAAGGCGCAGCCGGCGGGCAGCGCGTCCAGCTCAGGCGGCAGCCCGGGGATGGGCACGAAGGACCGCTCCGGCAGCGCCTCCAACAACCCGGCGGCGTACGGGTGCCGGGGCCCGGGCGTGCCGAAGAAGGCGTCGGCGGCGGCGAGTTCGACGATCCGGCCGGCGTACATCACGGCCACCCGGTCGGCGATCCTGGCCGCCGCGGATAGGTCGTGGGTGATCACCAACAGGCCACGGCCCTCGTCCACCTGGCGGCGCAGCTCGTCCACGGTGCGGTCCACCAGGTCGCGGTCCAGGCCGGTGGTCGGCTCGTCGGCGATCAGCAGCGGGGCGTCGGCCACCAACGCGAGCGCGGTGGCGGCCCGCTGCGCCAGCCCGCCGGAGAGCTGGTGCGGGTACCGGTCCAGGTGGTCCAGCGGGAACGCGGCACGCTCGGCGGCCCGTTCCGCGGCGGCCCGCAGGCCGGCCCGCGGCACCTCGGTCACCTCGCGTACCGTCTCCTCCAGTTGGGACCTGACGGTGCGCACCGGGGTGAGGTGGCCGGCCGGGCTCTGCGGGATCAGGCCGACCCGGCGCCCGCGCACGGTGCGGGCCAGCACCGCCTCCGACGCGGTCAGCAGGTCGGGGCCGGCCGGCGCCAGCCGGGCGGCGCCGCGGGTCTGCGCGTTGGCCGGCAGCAGCCCCAGCAGCGCCGAGGCCAGCACCGACTTGCCGCAGCCGCTCTCCCCCACCAGCGCCAGGCACTCGCCGGCGGCCAGGTCGAAGGAGACGTCCGCGACGGCCGCTACCCGGCGCCCGCCGGGCATCAGGAAACGCACCGACAGGCCGTCCACGGACAGCAGCGGCCCGCCGCCCGGCGCCGGAGCGGCCGGCGGGGGCGGGGCGACGGCGGGGGCCTCGGTCACAGCACCAGCTCCGATCGGCGACGTGGGTTGATCCGCTCCCGCCACAGGCTGGCCACGCCGGCGATGGCGAGCGTGGTGACCACGATGAACAGGCCGGGGAAGAGCGTCGGCCACCAGTCGCCGGCCGACAGCGAACCCCTGGCCCCGTTGATCATGGTGCCCAGGCTGGCCTGGTGCGCCGGGATGCCGAGCCCCAGGAAGGACAGCGCCGACTCGTGCCAGACGGCGTGCGGCACCATCAGCACCGCGGCCAGCCCGGCCTGCGGCAGCACGGCGGGCAGCAGGTGGCGGGCGGCGACCCGCAGCCGGGAGGCGCCGCCGGAGATCGCGGCGTCCACGAACGGCCGGGCCCGCAGCGAGTGCACCTCGGCCCGGACGATGCGGGCGGTGGAGACCCAGTGGGTCAGCCCGACCGAGGCAACCACCGGCCACACCCCGGGCCGGAACATCGCCACGATGAAGATGCCCATCAGCAGGTGCGGCACGGCGGTGAAGGTGTCGACCAGCCGCATCAGCAGCCGGTCAACCCGCCCGCCGACCGCGCCGGCCAGCGCGCCGAGCGCCAGCCCCAGGCCGCTGGCCACCAGCGCGGCGACCAGCCCGACCAGCAGCGAGACCCGCAGCCCGTACACGCTGCGCAGCAGCAGGTCGCGCCCCATGTCGTCGGTGCCGAACAGGTGCGCGCCGGAGGGCGGCTCCAGCTTGTTGGTGAGGTCGACGGCCTGCTGGTCCAGCGGGAAGAGCACCGGCACCAGCAGCACGGCCAGCGCGGCGAGCCCGACCAGCGTGACCGCGACCACGGCCCGCACCCGCCGGGTGCCCCGGCGGGCGTCGCCGGCGGCGCGCCAGGCACGGGCCGACACGCTGTCCGTCCGCGCCGGCGGTGGGGAGGTTTCCTGGGCCATGGCGCTCACATCTCGTTCAGATCGACGCGCGGGTCGGCGAGCCCGTACAGCAGGTCCGCCAGCAGGTTGCCGGCCAGCACCGCGAGGGCGGAGAACGCGGCGAGCGCGGCCAGCAGCGGGAAGTCCGTGTCGGTCGCCGCCCGCACCGTGGCCGAGGCGATGCCGGGCCAGCTGAAGACCGTCTCCACCAGCAGCGCCCCGGTGATCAGCTCGGGCACCCGGGTGCCGACCAGGGTGAGCACCGGCAGCAGCCCGGAGCGCAGCGCGTGCCCGAGCAGCACCGTCCGCTCACTCACCCCGCGCGCCCTGGCCCCGCGCACCGGGTCCTCGTGCAGCGCGTCGGAGACGCCCTGCCGGACGTAGAGCACGAACCAGGGCAGCTGCGAGATGGTCAACACGGCGGCCGGCAGCGCCAGATGGCTCAGCAGCGAGCCGGCGGTGACGGTGTCGCTGCCGGCGTCGGTGAGCCCGCCGGCCGGCAGCACGTCCAGCTGGAGCGCGAACAGCCAGATCGCCAGCAGCGCCAGCCAGAACGGCGGCGCGGCCTGCAGGGTGTACGCCAGCGAGCTGAACAGCCGGTCCAGCGGGCCGCCCTCGCGGCGCGCGGCCAGCACCCCGAGCGCGGTGCCCAGCAGCACGGAGCCGACGAACGCGACCGCGCACAGCAGCAGCGACCAGCCGACCCGTTCGGCGATCACCTGGGAGACCGGCTGGCGCAGCGCCATGGACTGGCCGAGGTCGCCGCCGAGCACCGAGGTGAGCCAGCTCCACCACTGCTCGACGAAGGTGCCGTCGGGCGAGAGGTTGGCGCGCAGCGCGTCCAGCGTCTCCTGGGAGGCGCCGGAGGCGTCACCCACGTAGCGGCGCACCGGGTCGAACGGCGAGGCCGCCGCCACCGCGAACATGCCGAGGGTGACCAGGACCATGACCGGGACGGCGGCCAGCAGCCGCCGCCCGACCAGCCTGGCCACCGCGGGCCAGGGCACCGTCACGAGCGCACTCGCCAGTCCTCCACGTTCCACCAGGGGCCGTGCCCCAGGCCGTGGTCGTGCGGCTCGACCTGGGTGGTGACGCCGTCCCACGCGTCGGCCATCACGTAGACGTGGTCGACGTGGGTCAGGAAGGTGTAGCCCGGGTCCTCGACCAGCTCCCGCTGGACGGCCTCGTAGGCCGCCTCGCGCTCGGCCGGGTCGCCGCTCTGCCGGCCCTCGTCCAGCAGCTCGTCGACGGCCGGGTTCCGGTAGTGCGCCATGTTGTTGTAGCCGTTGCCCGCCAGCTCGGAGTGGAGCAGCGTGTACAGCTGGAAGTCGGGGTCGGCCGGGTCGCCGCCGCCGGAGAGCACGGCGTCCTCGGCGAGCTGGCCGTCGATGATCTCCCAGGAGCCGGACTCGACGGTGATGTCGATGCCGATCTCCTTGGCGTCCGAGGCGTAGGCCAGGGCGTGTTCCTGCCGCAGCCGGTCGCCGGCCGGGTACCACAGGGTGAACTCGGCGCGCTGGCCGTCCCTGGCCCGGAAGCCGTCGTCCTGGAGCGCCCAGCCGGCCTGCTCCAGCAGCTGGCCGGCACCCTCCCGGTCGAAGGCCCGCTCGGTGCCCTCGGCGAACCAGGGGCTGGCGGTGGGGATCGCGTTGTACGCCGGGTGCCCGGCGCCCAGCAGGATGCTCTCCACCATCAGCTCGCGGTCCACGGCCAGGTCCAGGGCGCGGCGGATGTCCACGTCGCCGGTGACCGGGTTGTCGGACGGCAGGGTGACCGCGCGGAAGTCGGCGCTCTCCGCGTTGATGGTGACCATCCCGTCCTCGTCGGCGAAGCCCTCGGCGAGGTTGGGCGGCAGCACGGCGGCGTCCAGGTCGCCGGAGCGCAGCCGGGTGGCGCGCACGTCGTCGTCCGGCACGACCGCCATGGTGACCCGCCTGACCTCCGGCTCGCCGCCCCAGTATTCGGGGTTGGCGGTCAGCGAGATCCGCTCGCCCGGCGACCAGTCGGTCAGCACGTAGGGGCCGGTGCCCACCGGCTCGGTGTTGTAGGCGCCGGTGTTGACGTCCTGGTCGCCGGCGGCCCGCTCGGAGGCGATCGGCAGCACGGTCCGCTCGGCGAACGGGGCGAAGGGGTACTTCAGGGTGAAGACCACCGCGTGGTCGCCGTCGGCCTCGACGCTGTCGATGGCGTCCAGCTCGCCCTTGGCGGCGTTGTTGGTGCCCGGGTCCAGGATGGTCTCGTAGGTGAAGACCACGTCGGCCGCGGTGAACGGCTGCCCGTCGCTGAAGGAGACGTCCTCCCGCAGCGGGTAGCGGTAGGTCAGCCCGTCGTCGCTGATCTCGGGCAGCTCGGTGGCCAGGGCCGGCTCAAGGCCCATCTCCCCGTCGTGCCGCAGCAGGCCGTCGAAGATCTTGGAGTTGCCGTCCTTGCCGTAGCCGAGCAGCGGGCTGAGCGTCTCCGGCTCGTTCGCTATGCCCACCACCACGCTGTCCTGGCCACCGCTCCCCCCGGAGTCGTCCCCCTCGTCGCTGGGCGCGGAGCACCCGGCGACGGCCACCAGCACGGCCAGCGCCCCCGGCGCGGCACCACCACGGATCAGCCTGCGGACCGTCATCACCCAATACCCTCGCTGAGTGTCCTGTGTTGTTGCGAACCACTCGCAATTAAAACAGGTGATCGGGTCAACTTGTCCAGGGGTGTCCGATCGTTGGCCGACGGGCCACGGGGGCGCCCACCGGCGTTCAGCCCTTGCTACCGAGCCCCCGGTCGGCCAGCCAGGCCAACTGCCGCTCGGCCTGCGAGGCATAGCCCCCGCCGTGGTCACCGAACTCCCAGACGGTGATCTCCTTCTCGCCCGCGTACCGGTTGTAGGCGGCGTAGACCGTGGCCGGCGGGCAGACCGGGTCCATCAGGCCCACGCTGAACAGCGCGGGAGCGACGGCCTGCGCGGCGAAGTGCTGCCCGTCGAAGTAGTTCAGCACGTCGAAGACCCGCGCCGGCTCCACCCTGCGGTGCCGCCCGAGGTAGGTCACCAGCTCCGGGTAGGGGCCGTCGCTGGCCGTGTCGGCGCCCCGCCGGTAGTCGCACAGGAACGGCACGTCCACCAGCGCGGCGGCCACCGCGTCCCCAGCCACCCCGGCGGCGGCCAGGGCCAGCCCGCCGCCCTGGCTGCCGCCGGCCACCACCACCCGCGCCGGGTCCACCGCCGGGTGCTCGCGCACCGCGTCCACCGCGCGCACGCAGTCGGTCATCAGCCGCCGGTAGTAGTACTCGTCCCGGTCGGCTATCCCACGGGTCAGGAAGCCGCGCACCCACTGCGGGGCGCTGGACGGGTCCCGGTCCGGGGTGTCGTGGCCCTGACCACGGCTGTCCACCACCAGGTGGGCGTAGCCGGCGGCGCTCCACAACAGCTGCTCCAGGTAGAGGCCGCGCCCCTGGCTGTACCCCTGGTAGCTGACCACGGCCGGCAGCGGACCCGAGGCGTTCCTGGGCAGCAGCAGCCAGGCCGCGACGGGCTCGCCGCCCCAGCCGGGGAAGCGCACGTCGAAGACGTCAACGGTGGCCAGCCGGGCGTCCGCCACCGGCCGGTACTCCGCCGGACGGCCGGCGCCGGCCGTCCGCGCCTGCTCCAGGGTGTCCGACCAGAACGCGGCGAAGTCCGCCGGCCGGGTCACCCCCGAGTCGTAGCGCACCAGTTCCGCCAAGGACATATCGGTCAGTGCCATCTCCGGCCCCTTCCACGCCCACCCCGTCCGGGGGCCGGCTCGATCATCGACGGCCGAAACGTACGGGGTGCGTCCTCGCACGTCAACGCCTTGCGGGGCGGGGGAGGCCGGCCCCGGGGGCGGGGGGCGACGCCGGGCGGAACGGGCGGGGCGCGGGAGCGGCACGGGAGCTCCGCCGGCGCGGCCGACCGGCGACTGACCGGCGGCCGCCGACGCCCGCCGGCGGCCCGGGCGACCGAGCCCCGGCGTGAGCGGGCACCCGCGTCGATGCGGTATGGTTCTTCCACGCGCTGATCGAGGGCGAAGCCCCAGATCAGAGCAGGTACCGGGACGTGGCGCAGCTTGGTAGCGCACTTGACTGGGGGTCAAGGGGTCGCAGGTTCAAATCCTGTCGTCCCGACACGGTACACAGGCCCGCTGAGCGGAGGTTCCCTCCCAGCTCAGCGGGTCTCTTGTCGTTCCCGGTCAAGGACTACCGCACCACTCGGAGATGGCCACACGTTCCCGTCTTGGGGACCACTTGGGGACGAGGGGGGAGCGTGCCCGGACGATTCCCCGTCAGATGGCTGTTGAGCGCCTCTCCCGCCTGGAGAATCGAGTCGTTGCTCGGGTGCAGGTAGCGCTACGTGGTGGCCAGCGACCGGTGCCCGGCGATCTGCCGTAGAACGTGCACCGGAACGCCGGCGTCGGCCATCCACGTCAGCCCGGTGTGCCGTAGGTCGTGGCGACGCAGGTGCTTGTACCCGAGCGCGACGACCACCTCGTCCCAGTGCGCGGCGTCCCGCAGGATGGCCGTTGTGACGCGCCCGCCCCTCGGCCCGGTGAACAGGCGAGCCATCGGCTCACCCTCCAGCACGTCCAGACGCCGCGCGACCCCGGAGACCTCGCCGCCACGACGGCGAGGTTGTTCTTGATGGTCGATATACCGTGACCGTCCGCGATCCACCTGTGCACGGCGCGGTCAATGATCCCGGCGGTGAACGATGGGACGGGCAGATGGCCGACCGTGGGGAGGACTCGCAGGCGCCACCCGGCTCGGTGGGGGCCCGTATTCGATGTCGACTGACAGCGATATTCAACGCGAGAAAGATTACCCCCCACGTTTCTGCACCTCCCATGAGGAGCTACGTACATCACCGGTGACCCCGAACGTCGAAAATAGCGCGAAGTCAAGGAACTTCCACGAGGCAACACAACGGACTCATCATCCGTCGGCCGTGGGTTCGAGCCCCACCTGCCCCACCTTCTCGCCCGTCCCGGGTGGCTCGCGCTGGCCCCCTGCTGGCCCGAAGCGCACGCGGGAAGGCAACAGCGACTCGCGGATCGCCATCTCCTCAGGTCCTGCGGCAGTGCCTCTCCCGGTTCAAAGATTGGAGTTCATTCGGTCGGGGCGGGACAGATGCTGCCGATGATCAGTTTCAGCGGCCCGGGTGATCGCCTCGAGTACCCGGTGGCGATCGAGTGCGACCGCGAAATCCGGCGCATCGGCGGTTCCGTCGCGGAGGTCGGCGGCGAACTGGGCGTAGAGGCGGGCGACCCCCGCTGCGGGTGCGTCGAGTTGCAGGTCGGGAGCCGCATAAGCGGGGGGAACCTGTAGCACTTGGACAGGCTCGCTGCCGCGACGCAGCGTGATGGTGAAATCGGTGAAATGGATGTAGCCCGACGCCGACTCCACACGCACACCGCCCTCGGTGCCCTGGATCTCCCATACCATCGCCGAGCCCGCAGACTGCCCGGCACTGTAGTGCAGCGAAGTGACGATTCCGCCTTCGAGAACGCCGGCGACGACGATCTCATCCGGCGCGTCCTTCGGCAGCGACGCGCCATCGGAGAGGCGGACGCCGTCACCGCGCTGATTGGCGACGACGGCAGACAGACTCTCGAACGTGCCGAGCACGCGCGCAAGCGGTTCGAGCCCGTGGCCGAGCATGATGCTCAGAAGCGTGGCGCCATGCTTCGCGTGAGCCATGTACTCGACCGGCGAGTCATATCGGCCGACCCACATGTCGTCGGTCAAATGCGCTCGGATGCTCGTGCTGAGCGGCTTGCCAATCACGCCTTGCGCGATGAGGTCGCGAAGGAAGAGGATCGGCGGGTGCAGGCCGCCCTGCAACCCGACAACCGTCCGCAGCCGCCGCTCGCGGGCAAAACCCTCCAGCGCTTCGGCCTCCGATAGGTTTCTTGCGAGCGGCCATTCGCAATAAACCATCTTGCCGGCGGCCAGCGCGTCGGAAACAATCTGCTTGTGCTCGGGCACCTTGACCGCAACCACCACCAGGTCGACCTCCGGTCGCACGACCAGAGCCTCATGTGTGTCGAAGGCGAGATCGGCGCCCAGCCGACGAGCGGTCGCGTTCGCGCTCTCCATACGAGTCGTACTGACGGCGCGGATCTGGAACGCGTCGAGCGCCTGCAGCGCCGGGACGTGAGCGATTCCGCCCCAACCCCGTTCGGTACTAGCCCCGACAAGGCCGACGCCGATCCGGGTACTTGCTGAATTCGCCATGAGGATACTCCTGCCGTGTGCAGCCCCGGCAACGCTCTCCGGGCTGCGTCACGATGATTCGTTTCCGGACAAATGCGTGGGCACTCGGGCTCACCAAGGCGAGCGAGCAATTATTGCCGTTCGCGTAGCGACCGCGGGGTTTGAGCCCGAGTGACCCAAGTGCAGTTTTTACCCGTGAGCCCAGTGGGCCTCGAGTTCGCGCGCGACATCGGCCGGACGCTCTATCATCGGCCAGTGCGAGCTGCGCAGCTTGAAGACGGCACGTGCGCGTGTGGCATTACCGAGCTCGTCGGCGAAACGGTGAGGAAGAAACGGATCGTCCAGGCCCCAGATCACTAGCGCTGGTGCGGTCACGTTGCTCAAACCTGGCTTCCACTCCGCCCCGACCTCGATCGCCGAACGGTAAAGGGCGAGAATGCTTGCTCGCATAGTGGCATCGAGATGCCGGACCGATTCGTTTGCCGCGTCGCGCGGCATCTGCGCCTCGTTGAGGCTTGCTGCGAACGCCTCAAGGTCGAGGTCAGCCATCCATTGCTCGCCCTCGCCTGGCGTTTGCCAGATCTTGGCAAGATAGTGCCACGGATAATCCGGATCGATTGGTCCGCTGATGCCTGTCCACGTCCGCACCAGATCTGGTCGGATAGACGCGAGTCGGCCCGTGAGCAGAGACCCCCAGTCATGACCGACCAGGTCGACGGGTTCGCCGATTTTTTCGATCTTCTTGATAAGCCAATCGAGATACTCTTCCTTCGTCGACGTGAATCCCGCTGGTAGGGGTACGCCAAACCCGGGGAGATCGATCGTCACAATATCTTCGCGTTGAAGATAGGAACGGACGGTGTCCCAAAGCCGGTGGGTATCAGGTACACCATGGACGAGGACTGCAGGCATTTCGGATTCTCCAATTGATTGTTGTCGTGGTTGAATGGCGGGAACCCTTCAGCGGGTCCGAACCTATGTCGGCTGCCCGTACTCGCGGATCGGTCGCCGTATCCGTCACGGGCCCGGCCCCTCGAAGGCTGCCGCCATGGGCCCCTGGTGTCCGCGACCTTGATCGCGGACACAGGGGCTGACGGGGTGGGGCGTCTCTGTCGGCTGTCCGTGCGTCTCCGGCAGTGGTGCACGGTGCCGCGAGGTGTGGTGGCGTCAGTGCCGGACGCCGGTCCGAGCGGCTTGTTCGACTCGGGCGACGAGTCGGCTGTTGTGGGCAGCGTGCTGGAATCCTGGGGTGTGGCGGGTGCCGTTGGTGATGTCGCGGGCCAGGCTGGCGTAGACCTCGCCGACGTTGATGGAAGCGCCCGTCCAGATGTCGGCGGCGGCGGGTACGCCCGCCAGGATCTGCACTCCGACCGGCGCCCCCGAGGAGGTCTTGGCGATGGCGTCGAGGTGATCCGGGACCTCGCGGACGGAAATCGCGCCGTATCCACCAATCTCACCTGTGGCCAGAGAAGTTCGGTGCGGGCGTCGATTTCGGTGATGTCGCCGAGAACGGCTTCGACGACATCCAGGACGTGGCCCGCGGCGATGGTGAGAAAGCCGGCTCCGGACACTGCCTTGTCGAAGTACGCGTACGCGCTCACCGATTCCGGGCCGTTGCCGCAGGTCGTCGCGTCGACTCGTGCCGAGAGCAGCCGCCCGAGCCGGCCCTGAGCGATGATCTCCGCCGCGCGGCGTACCGAGGGGTTGAGCCGGCCCTGCAGGCCGATCGCGGTGTGCAGTGAGCCGACCGCGTCATCCATCTCTTCGGTCTGCGCAACCGTCCCGCCCAGCGGCGACTCCGCATACACGGCCTTGTTCGCCTCGATCGGCTCCAACCTCCGCCGCGTCG
Organism: Streptomyces chisholmiae; assembly: GCF_031845445.1. Taxonomy (NCBI): domain Bacteria; kingdom Bacillati; phylum Actinomycetota; class Actinomycetes; order Kitasatosporales; family Streptomycetaceae; genus Streptomyces; species Streptomyces chisholmiae. The sequence continues at coordinate 184,521 of NZ_JAVREO010000012.1, forward strand.
AAGCCCTCACCGGCCACGGCGCCCTCACCCACCACGACACCGAACGGCGCCTGCCGAGCGAGCTCGCCGCTCTCCTCGGCACCCGCCCCGCCGACACCCCCGGCGCCCTGCGCAAACACCTGGAGGCACTCACCACCGCCCAGACCGAACTGGGACACCCGCGGGCAGCCGAACTGCGCGCCCAGGCCGCCCGGCTCGCCGGCACCGCCCGCCCAGCCGACGGCGGGCAGCTCGTCGCGCAGCAGGTCACCGGCATCACCCCACCGAGCTGCGGCAGCTTGCCTCCGACTCCCTGACCCACCTCCCCGACCGGCCCGCGATCGTGGTCCCAGCCCTGGAGCACTCCGGCAAGGCCCTCCTCGTCGCGCCCATCTCATCGCACCTGCTCGGCCGCGGCGTCCAAGCCGCCCAGGTCATCACCCGCGCCGCGAAGACCGTCGGCGGCGGAGGCGGCGGCACCGGAGCCCTCGCCAGCGCCGGCGGCCGCCGCCCCGAACACCTCACCCACGCGCTCACCGCCGCAACCGAGGATGCCACCGCACTTCTCGGCAACCGACAACGTCAATGGCTGCGGGGGCCCGCCCAGACACCGCTGGGCGGGCCGGTCAGCCCCGTACCAGGATCCCAAGATGGCGTTCACCCCAGCCGAACAGGCCGCGATCGACGCCCATGCCGCCGTCCTGGCCGTGACCGCCCACGCATGGGGACGCAGGGGCACTGGGCCAACGGTTGTGGTGCGCGACTTCCATCCGTTGGGGAGGTCAGCCGCGTCGGGAACGGGCCTCAACCAGGTCGAGGGCGTGCTTGAGCACCTCACACGCCTGGACGTAGTTGCCCGACTCCTGGAGGAGTTCGGCCAGCCGGCGGCAGACCAGCACGGCCTCCGGGCCCGTCGTCTGCTGGGTTTGGTGGAACGCCTGCTCCAGCACCTCGATCGCCTCTTTGGCACGGTCGGCTTCTGCCAGCAGCTCGGACAGTTCCAGCTGGAGGGCGAAGGTCGTGTCCCGGTCGCTGCCGTCGCGCTCATCGAAGGCGAGGCGCAGCACGGTGAGCGCGTCCCGGTTGCGGCCCGCCGCACGCAGCGTCCGGCCCAGCCGCAGGCCCGCCGCCGTGATGGCCGTGCGCACATCAGCGTCCACCACGGGACCCGCCGGTGCGTCCGGCGCGGCCAGGGCCCGGTTGCGGACCAGCGGCAGCCGCCCGATGTCGTTCTCCTGGCTGCGCTGCGGCGCCGGCCTCGACTTCGCCCGCAGCCGGTCCGTCAACTCCCGGTAGAGCGTGTCCAGATCGAGCATCTCGGGCCCGCCGGTAACGCCCTGTCGCAGCAGCCGCAGCAGCTCGCCGGTGAACGCGGTGTGCGGCTCGCCCTCCGGAGCCAGCGCGGTCCGGTCCGCTGGCGAGGCGGTCAGCACATAGGCCCCGTCGATGGTGGCCCGCGCCGCCAGTGCGTCCGTGCCGTCCAGTGTCCTGGCCGCCCGGCCGCTGAAGCAGCAGTCCAGTATGAGCACCCTGCGCCGGGCTCTGGCCTGCCGCAGCGCGGCCCGTAGATGGTCGAAGGCGACGGCGGTGTAGCCAGTGTGCGGGCGGGAGCCGGCCAACGAGAGATAGAGGTCGGCGGTGTCGGGATCGCGCAGCCCGTGCCCCGCGTAGTAGACGAGCAGTGTGTCGGTGCTCTCCTCACCCGCCCGGTGCACCGGGTCCAGCAGCTCCGACGGTGTGCCCGGGTCGCACACCTCGACGCAGTTCCCGTCGGGCAGCCCCCACAACAGCGGGTCCCGCAGGGCGCCGGCGAGGTCGCGCAGGTTGGCGCGGACCGCGGGGAGTTGAGCCAGTTCCGCGTATCGCGCCCCGCCCAGCAGCACCGCCCGGGAAGCGGCCGGGTCGGGCAGGCCCGGTGCGCTCACCGCCCCTCGCCGGCACCGTCGGGATCCCCACCATTCCCGGCACGGTTCCCATCTCTCGTATCGGTCGCCTCCAGCAGGGCGACCAGCCGGTCGAAGGTATCCTCGTCGGCTGGCCGCCCCGGGGGAATGTGTACCTCCCACGCCCCGCGTTTCACCACCAGCGGCCGGCTGGTGCGCCGGGCGTCCCGCCACTGGAGCACGGAGACGGCCAGCGCGCCCGCCGAAAGCCCGGAGCCCAGCACCAGAGCCACCACGTCCAGTGCCCCGCCCATCTCGCCCTCGCCAGGCGGTCGTTGGGCCTCCAGCTGGGCGACCAGCCCATGCACCAGGCTCTCGTCGGTGCGCAACCAGCGGACCAGGGAACGGAGTTCGTCCTCCACGGCGGTCGTCTCACCGCTCTCGTCCTCGCGAGGTGCTATGCGCACCTCGACGCGGGTCTCGGTCACTGGGGGTCCCCCTTCTCGTTCGCCTCCGGCGCGGGCACGGGCGACGGCTCGCCGTCGTCGGGCGGCACCGCCGGCTCGGTGTGCGCGTTGACGGTGGCGAGGAGTGCGAGGGCCTCCTCACCCGACCCGAGCCGCGCGAGACAGACCGCCTGCCAGAAGCGGGCGGTCAGAGTGGTGGGGTCGCCAGGGCCCAACTGCTCCGCGCCGACCGTCCCGATGGTCGTCAGGAGGTCCAACGCCTCACGGTGATCGCCGCGTTGGACCATTCCCACCGCCTCCCGCAAGCGGGAGGCCGCGTTGCGTGGCGTGATTCGGTGCAGCACCAAAGCCTGGGTGACGTCACCCAGCGAGAGCATCGGCGGGTGCCGGTCGTGGGGTTTGGCGCCCACCGGGATGCTCGGGCCCACGGTGTCGACACCCGGCCAGACATTGGTGACGAGGTCCGAGCCGCGGAGCGTCACGCCGGTGTCCGCGTTGCTCACCCGCGCCCAGGCGTCCTTGGCCCCTCCTCCGGATTCCCGCTGAGCCGTCGCGTGCTCGATCAGGTCGCGCAACCGCGAGGCCGCCGTGGCAGGTGGCTCCGGGGGGAGCAGGCCGTCGATCAACGCGGGCGAGGTCGGGCGGCGTTCCGGGGCTCGGTCGCACCAGCCGTTGACGAGGTCGATGAGGCCGGCCGGCACTCGGTCGCCGTACCGTGCGGGGTCGAGCGTGGTGACCCCCTCGTCCAACACCGACAGCAGCAGCGCGCCGATGTCCTCACGGTGGTCGAACGGGCGCCTGCCGACGATGAGTTCGTGCAGACACAGCCCAACGCCGTAGAAGTCGGACGCCTGCGTGGGGGGCTCGCCCCGGATCACCTCGGGGGCCATGTAGCGGGGCGTGCCCATGACGTGGCCGGCCCTGGTGATCGAGGTCGCGTCCCGCAGGCGGGCCAGCCCCAGGTCGCACAGGACCGCACGGCCGTTGGTGGTGACGCGCACGTTCGAGGGTTTGACGTCCCGGTGCAGTACCGACGCGCGGTGGGTCGCGATCAGGCCGTCCACCAGTTGTCGCGCCAACGCACCGACCGCCGGGTGTAACAGTGGACCCGCCAGCTCGCGCAGCTCGACCAGATCCAAGCCGCCGAGCCACTCCATCACCAGATAGGGGCGCTCATCGACGAGCCCCGTGTCGTGGAGGCTGACGACGTTGGGGTGGCTGATGCGGCGGAGCGCCCCGATCTCGCGGTGCAGGCGCCGGGTGGTCCGAGCGTTGGTGGCCTCGCTGCCCTCGTCGTGCAGCACCTTGACCGCGACCCTGCCTGCCGACTCGGTGTCGAACGCCCGATACACCACCCCCGTGGCGCCCTGGCCGACCCGGTGTTCCAACCGGTACCGGCCGTCGAGCAATGTCCCCTCCGCCATGCTGCCATCCTGTCGCACACTGTGACGGTCGGCAACTTCGAACAGGATCGGCGGCGTTCGGACCCAAACGCCGGGCGCCCGCCGTGCATGGGGCCACCGAGGCCGGAGAACTCCCCGCGTTCCGGGCCCGGGTGTGACGGTGGAGTCGGGTATCGGAACTCCCTCGATGCCTCAGCCGGTGCGGACCCACGCCGTGAAGTCGTCGGCGAGTCCGGGCGGGTTGGCCGCCTCGGTCCGGCGAGCGATCCGCTCGTAGTACTCCAGCTCGTGGAGGATCACGGGCACGGGCCTGACGATCACGCTCTTGATGCCGCCATCGTGGTGGAGGTCGCGAGCGAGGTGGACGCATTCCTGATCGAAGTTGGCCTTGATCAGCACGGCGGTCGGCTCCACGGTGGTCATCCAGTCCCCGGGGTGCGTGGGCTTGTCGTACCGAAGTCCGAGTTCGCTGATCCACCGGTGGCGTGCTGCGGCTCCGTCGGGGTCTCGGGCGAGGTCGCCGATGATCGTGAGCTCGTTCTGTAGCCAGAAGGCGTAGTTCCAGCGGGCTTCCGCCTCGTCGGAGGCGCTGGGACGCGGACGACCACCCGGCCCGGTGCCGCCGCCAGGCGCGCGAGGGGGTCGTCAGTGCGACTCGCGGCCTACGTCCGAGCCGCTGGAGCCGACGAGGAAGTCCAGGTCGGCTCCGGTGTCGGCCTGCAGGACGTGGTCGACATAGAGGCGTTCCCAGCCGCGCGCGGGGTTGGCGAAGCCGGTGGTGGTCGCCTGGTTGGGGGTGCGGCGGGCGAGTTCGTCGGCTGGCAGGTCCAGGTCGATGCGCCGGGCCTCGACATCGAGGGTGACGAAGTCGCCGGTCCGGACGAGGCCGAGGGGGCCGCCGGCCGCGGCTTCCGGCGCCACGTGCAGCACGACCGTGCCGTAGGCGGTGCCGCTCATCCGGCCGTCGCACACCCGGACCATGTCCCGCACGCCCTGCTTCAACAGCTTCTCCGGCAGCGGCATGTTCGAGACCTCGGGCATGCCCGGGTAGCCCTTGGGGCCGCAGCCGCGCAGGACCAGCACGGAGTCGGCGTCCACGTCGAGGTCCGGATCGTCGATGCGGGCGTGGAAGTCCTCGATGGAGTCGAAGACCACGGCCCGGCCTCGGTGCCGGAGCAGGTGCGGGGAGGCGGCGGCGGGTTTGATCAGCGCGCCGTCGGGGGCGAGGTTGCCGCGCAGGACGGCGATGCCGCCCTCGGCGACCAGGGGTTCCGCGCGGGTGCGGATGACCTCGCCGTCCCAGATCGGCGCGTCGTCGAGGTAGCTGATCAACGGTTCGCCGGTGACGGTCAGGGCTTCGGGGTCGAGCAGGTCACGGAGTTCGCGCAGGACGGCGAGGAGACCTCCGGCGCGGTGGAAGTCCTCCATGAGGAAACGGCCCGCCGGTTGGAGGTCCACCAGTACCGGTACGCGGGAGCCGACGCGGTCGAAGTCGTCCAGCGTCAACTCGATGCCCAACCGTCCGGCGATCGCCAGGAGATGCACGACGGCGTTGGTCGAGCCGCCGATCGCGGCCAGCGCCACGATCGCGTTGTGGAAGGACGCCTTGGTCAGGAACGTCGCCGGCCGGCGGTCCGCGCCCACCATGTCGACCGCCAGGCGACCGGTGTGGTGGGCGGCCTCCAGCAGACGGCTGTCCGGCGCGGGCGTCCCGGCCACGCCCGGCACCACGGTGCCCAGCGCCTCCGCCACGAGGGCCATCGTCGACGCCGTGCCCATCGTGTTGCAGTGGCCGCGGCTGCGGATCATCGACGACTCGGAACGGACGAACTGCTCCTGGGACAGCGTGCCCGCCCGCACCTCCTCCGACAGCCGCCACACGCCGGTACCGCAGCCCAGCAGGCTGCCGCGGAAGGTGCCGTTGAGCATCGGACCGCCGGGGACGACGACGGCGGGCAGGTCAACCGACGCGGCGGCCATCAGCAGGGACGGGATGGTCTTGTCGCAACCGCCCAGCAGCACCACCCCGTCGATGGGGTTGGCCCGCAGCATCTCCTCCGTGGCCATCGCCGCCATGTTCCGCCACAGCATCGCCGTGGGCCGCACGTTCGTCTCGCCCAGCGACACCGCCGGCAGTTCCAGCGGTATCCCGCCGGCCTCGTATACGCCGTTGCGCACCGAGGCCGCCACCTCGTCGAGGTGTGCGTTGCAGGGGGTCAGGTCCGAAGCGGTGTTGGCGATGGCGATCTGCGGCCGGCCGGTGAAGGCGTCACTCGGGACACCTCGTCGCATCCAGGCCCGGTGGAGGTAGGCGTTGCGGTCCTGGCCCGCGTACCACTGTGCGCTGCGGAGTGTCCCCATCAGGTGTTTTCCCATAATCGGTACGAGGTCCACGGTTTGGAACATCGTGAGCATACGCAGCCGTACGACGGATCAACAGACCTCGGTGCGGACGGCGTGACCGGCTCCGCCGAGGGCCGGCTGGTCGGCTGGTCGGCTCGGACCGGGTACTCGCCGTCCGCAGGGCGCTCGCCCCGGTATCCCGACGGGGTGGGCCTGAACGAGCTCACCCACGTGACGGGCAGCCCGAAGCCGACCGTGCACCGGGCGCTTCGCGCGCTGTGCCGGGCCGGACGGTGCTCGACGGCCGCGAGGTCGTCTACCGCGCCGACGTGGACCCGCCCGCCGACGCCGTCAGGCTGCCGTCGAACGGTCCGCGGCCGGGGTGAGGCACCATAACTGCGGTGAGCCTCCATTACCCCTTCTCCGAGATCGATCCGTCGCGGTTCGCGGCCGCTGGCTTCGTCTGCGCTGTGCGTCCTCGTCGACTTACGGCGCGGCAGGTACTGGAGGAGTGGCCCCTCGCGTGGGTTCCGCAGGTGCGGATGACCTCGCCGAGGCATTGTCTGCACCCCGACGATCGCCTGCGGATCGAGGGCCCGGGGCTGGTCGGTGACGTGTTCGCCACGAGCGGCGATGCCGTCCTCGTCGAGGTCGAGAGCACGACGCGAGCACATACGGATCCGGGGCGTCGTGCGCACGTGGCGAAGAGCATCGTCGAGCTGAGTCTTGGATCGGCTGGAGACTTCGCCGACGGCGTCGGAACCGAGCCGCTCCTGCGGTCCGTGAACTCGTCGCTGTCCGCGTATGCCCGGTGCCATCTCGCGTGGCTGAGGGCGTTGACCGAGAGCTGGGAGGTCAACCTGGCTCTGGTCCCGGACCCACAGGCGGTCTGGCAGGAGATCGCCACACGCTTCGCCGCGTCGGTGGCCGAGCTCGACGGGGCATCGCTGTTCTGGGAGGAGAGGGCCTTCGAGATCGAGGACCTGGGAGTGCCGACATCGGCGACCCACGAATGGGTGGTCGGGCGATCAGGACTGCCACTCGCCTGAGCGTTGCGTCGTGCTCGGCAGGGACTCGGGCCTGCCCATGGGCATGGTCGCTCTGGGAAGCGGTGGTTCGCGCGTTGACCCCGCCACCGAGCCCGAGTTCCCGGTCGAGCGAGGTGCGGCTCGCCGAAGCGCGGCTCACCGTCGGACTGCCAGCCGGGCGGGCGCCACGTATGCGCGGCCAAGCGAAGGGGACCGGCCGTAGGGCACCGGCATTCGTCACCAGCCGCCGGTGAAAGGGGAATTCGGCCGGTGCCCCGGATATCCACGCTGCCGGCGAGCCCGATCGATGTCGAAAACAGCCGAAAGGCCGCGTCACACACATCAGATGCGGCGCCATCACGCAGTACCGACTGCTCCACTCCCCCTTCCATCTCGACCGATTTCGCCTGCCTGTGAAGAGAATGCCCGAAATGGCGAGGCCGGTCGAATCGCTTCGCCTGGGATGGTCAGCCCGCGCCGCCCCGCCACCGAAGAAGAAGGTGCCGCACCGCTCCAGGCAAGCGCAATACCCCAGTTACTCCTCATCAGATACCCAACGAGATGTCTTGACGGTGTCGCAGCGGCACCCTACAGTCAGCCCCTGGCCAAGTGAAGCGCTTCGACTGCACGGCCGAAGCACCGTAGTTCGACTGTGAACCAGCGAAGTGGGTCAGGGCATTGGACGAGCTCCGACAAGCAGTTGAAAAAGCCGCGAAGCATACGGCGGTTGTGGACCGTGCCGCGGGATTCCCAGCCAGGGCGATATGCGTTCCCCGGCCCCCGGAATGAGCGAGGGAAAGCGCGCCGAAGAACGGGGAGGGCGCCGGGCACGCTGCCGTCGGAATGGCCTGTGTCGCCGGAAAGTTCGCCCGGGGGCGCGCGGCGACGGTACGCGCCTGCTCGATGTGTCTGGGGCGCGCGACTTCGCCGTGACGCCGCTCGGACGGCGTGGCCCGCCGGCGGAGCTGCCCACACCGCCGCCGTCCAGCGGTGGCCCGGCGCGTCGGCCACCAGCCAGCCGGGCCACGGCGGCGACCGAAGCGGCCGCGAAGCCGCGCCCCTGACCGGGACGGCGCCGCGGCGGGAACGGGCGCTCCGGGCCAGGCTCCGGCCGGCCCGCGGGCCGACGGTTCGGAGCACCACACGGGAAGTGGCCACCGCGGAGGCGGCGGTGGCCAACCGGTGGCGGCAGCCGGCAGCGGAGCCGGGTGACCGCCAACGGCGCGGCCGCCGGCCACGCACTCACCACTCCGGCACGGAGATGACCTCAGGGGGGATCGGATTGCTCACGGCCGTGATGCGAGCGTTCCAGCATCGGGAGAACCGGGTGACGCTGCGCGACCGGGCGCGGCTGCTCGCGCTGCTGCCCACGGCGGGAGGTCCGTTGGCCACGGCGGTGGTCGCGCTGGAGCTTCTCAGCGGCGTGCTCCCCGCGCTCTCGGCGCTCTCCCTGGCCTGGGTGATCTCCCGCGTCTCCGAGCCGACCGACGTGGGACTGTTGACGGCGGTCGGCCCGGCGCTGCTCGGCTACGCCGGTGTGCTGGTGCTCTCCCAGGCGCTGGAGGCGCTCAGCACCCCCCTCCAGTACTTCGCCAAAGCACGGATCGACGGGCGTCGGCGCACCGATGTCCTGCGGGTGACGGCCGCCTGCCAGACCATCGAGGTCCTGGAGGAGCCCGAGGTCCGGGAGCTGGTGCGGCTCGCCAAGGCCGAGCCGGGGAACTGGACCGAACGCACGCCGGGGGACGGCTGCCTCGCCCAGACCCGGATGTGCGCGGAGGCCCTGGGGCTGATCGCTTCCTGTGGCATCCTCGCCACGTTCGCCTGGTGGTTGATACCCGTGGTCGCCATTCCGTCCGCCATCGTGCAGGCGCTGTGGAGCAGGCACGGTGTCGAGTTCATGCGGCAGTGGCGCCGCGGCATCCGTGAGGGGATGCACGCGGACGTCTGGTCGAAGATGCTGATCGAGCCGTCCCTGGGCAAGGAGGTGCGGATCTTCGGCTTCGCCCGGCTGGCGGCCGACCGGATGCGGCACCACGTCCTCCGGATGTTCGAGCCGGTCTGGGCGGTGGGGGCGCGCAACCTGCGCGAGCAGTGGGTGAAGTTCTGGCTGGTGGGGGGCGGCCTGGGCGTCTGCTTCGTGGTCGTGGCGCGTGCCGCCTCGCAGGAGAGCATCTCCGTCTCGCTGGCGAGCGCGCTGCTGATGGCCGCCTGGGGGGTGTACCAGTCGATCGCCGGCTATGACGCGCGCGCGATCGTCGGGGCGCTGCCCGGCGAACACGCGTGGACGGCGCTGCGCCAGAGACTGAGCACCACGAGGGCGGACGATCCGGACAGCGGTTCCGCCAGCCCGGTGCCCGCCGGCGAACCCGCCGCGCTTCCCGCCGTGCGCTTCGAGGGGGTCGGCTTCCGGTACCCGGGCACCTCGGCGTCGGTGCTCGACGCACTCGACCTGGAGATCCGGCCGGGTGAGCTGCTCGCCATCGTCGGGGCCAACGGGGCGGGCAAGTCCACCCTCATCAAGCTGCTCTCCGGGCTCTACCGTCCGACCAGCGGGCGGATCACGGTGGACGGCACCGACGTCTGGCACGCGGGCATCGCCCGGTGGCGGCAGCGGATCACGGTGGTGTTCCAGGAGTTCGCCAGGTACCACCTCTCGATGGCGGCCAACATCTCCCTCACCGCGGACACCGGACGGCAGCGGGACCGGGCCGCACTCGCCGAAGTCGTCGAGCAGGCCGGGCTCTCCGATGTCGTCGCCCGGATGCCCAACGGTCTCGACACCCCGCTGACGCGCGCGCGTGAGGGCGGTGTCGAGCTCTCCGGCGGTCAGTGGCAGCAGGTGATCCTGGCGCGCGCGCTGTACGCGGTCAGGACCGGGGCGGGACTGCTGGTGCTGGACGAGCCGACCGCGCACCTGGACGTCCGCAGCGAGGCCGAGATCTTCGGCCGACTCGCCCGGCGGAAGGGCGACTTCAGCGTGGTGCTGATCTCCCACCGCCTCTCGACCGTCCGCGCGGCCGACCGGATCGTCCTGCTCGACGGCGGCCGGATCAGCGAGTGCGGCAGCCACGACGAGCTGATCGCCCGCGGCGGCCAGTACGCGCGCATGTTCGCCCTGCAGGCCGAACGCTTCAGCACCGACTCCGACTGGCGGGGCGCGCGAGACGAGCCACGGGCAGATTCCAGCGAGGGAGCCGTCCAGTGAAACGCTACCTGTCCGTCTGGGCGCACCTGCTGCGGTTGTCCTGGCGCCTTGAACCACGGCTGACCTGCGCGATGTTCGCCACCCTCACGCTCAACGTGGTCGCCGTGGCCGGGATCGCGCTGGCGCTGCGCGCCATCGTCAACAACAGCATGCACGGTCACCTCGCGGCCGCCGTGGTCGGCGCGGTGGGCGCCGCCGCGGGGTACGGCCTGATGAGCGTGATCGGCGGGCTCCTGGGGAACCTGCGCATCCTGCTGGTCGAGCGGGTCGGCATGACCGATCTGCAGGAGCAGATCCAGCTGGACATCGCCACCATCGACGGGCTGGAGCACCTGGAGAACCCCGGCTATCTCGACCGGGTGACCGTGGTCGGTGGGGCGGCCTGGGGGCTCACCGACGGGCTGTGGGCGGCGATCACCACCGTGTTCACCCTGCTCCAGCTGGCGGTCTCCCTCGTGGTCCTCGGGCAGGTCAACCCCTGGCTGGTGGTGCTGCTCGCCATGGCCGCCGCGCCCATCTGGGCCGGCCAGCGCGGGGAGAGCGTCGTACGGGCGGCGGAGATCTCCTCGGCCGAGCAGTACCGCCTGCAGGAGCACCTCTTCGACCTGGCTACCTCGGCGGGAGAGGGCAAGGAGGTACGGGTGGCGGGAGTCGGGGAGCAGCTCGCGCGGCTGCAGACCGACGCCTGGCGTGCCGCCACCGGCGTCCGGGGCCGGGCGCGGCTGGTGGCGGCGCTGTGGCGGTTCGGCGGGTGGAGTGTCTTCAGCGCCGCCTTCGTCGGCGGCCTGGCGCTGGTAACCCATCAGGCGCAGCGCGGCGACGGCAGCATCGGCGACATCGTCCTGATGATCACGATCGCCGCCAGCCTCCGGCAGTCAGTGCAGACCGCGGTCTCCCGGGCCAGCGACACCGCCGGCGCCGGCCGCCTGATCGTCCCCTACCTCTGGCTGCGCGACCACGCCGCCGGCAGGCGGGCCAGCCGCGGGGCCGCCGTGCCCGCCCCCGACCGGCTGACCGAGGGAATCGACCTCGACCGGGTCACCTACACCTACCCGGGAACCACGGCGCCCGCGATGGACGAGGTGAGCCTCCACATCCCGGCCGGCAGCGTGGTGGCGGTGGTCGGCGAGTACGGGTCCGGCAAGACGACGCTCGTCAAGATGCTCGCGAAGTTCTACCAGCCGGACGCCGGCACGGTGCGGGTGGACGGCACCTCCCTGGCGGAGCTGGACACCGACTCCTGGCACGCGCGACTGGCCTGCGCGTTCCAGGACTTCGGGCGCTTCCACGTGCGCGCCCGTGAAGTGGTCGGCCTGGGCGACCCCGCGTTCCTCGACGACGACGAACGGGTGCGCGCGGCGGTCCGCACCGCGGAGGCGCACGAGATCTTCGACCGCATGCCCGACGGTCTCGACACGCAGCTCGGGCGGGAACTCGGCGGGATACAGCTGTCCGAGGGGCAGTGGCAGCGCACGGCGCTCGCCCGGGCCTCGATGCGCCGGCAACCGCTGCTCTTCGTCCTGGACGAGCCGACGGCCTCGCTCGACGCGTTCAGCGAACACGCCATCTTCCAGAGCTATATGAGCCGCGCCCGGGCCCTGGCGGCCGAGACCGGTGGGATCACCGTGATCGTCTCCCACCGGTTCTCGACGGTGACCGGGGCCGACCTCATCGTCGTGCTGCACCAGGGGAGGCTGGCGGAGGTCGGCAGTCATCAGGAGCTGTTGGCCGCCGGTGGCCGTTACGCCGAGCTGTACGCCATCCAGGGCAACGCGTACACCGACCCGTCTCCGGAAGCCTGACCGGCAGGAAGTGAGGGTGAGCATGGGCACAGAAGAAGCGGTCCCCGTCGTCCGCAGCGGTCCCCTTGTCGGCGCCCAGGAGTTCGAGTGGTGGAAGCTGCGGCACGGCATCGGCACCAACGTGGTGTCGCATGTGGTGCCCGAGGCGGGAACCACGCGCCGGATGGCACGCCGCCTGCTGCACGAGGCCGTCGACCCCTTCGAGTCCCTGCGGACCTCCTTCGGCCTGGACGAGGAGGGCCGACCGCGGCAGCACGTGCACCCCGTACGGGAATTCGAGGTACTCGAACGGGACGCGGGCGAGGTGACCGCGGAGGAACTCATCGCGGAGCTGACGCACACGGAATTCACCGTCGAGGGCAGGACGCTGACGCGTGTCGGCATGGTGGTGGACGGGCCGTATGTGCGCTGTGTCGTCCTCTCGGTCAGTCACGCCGTCATCGACGGGCGTGGCGCTCAGGTGCTCCGCCAACGGCTCAACAGCGTCTTCGCCGGCCGGGGAACGAAACTCACCACGGCGGAAGCCGCACCGCACCCCGTCGATTCGGCGCTCTCCGAACACTCCGGTCCGCTGTCCCGTATGCGAAGCGCCTCCCTGCGTTTCTGGGAGAAGGAGATCGAGAGGATGCCCAACAGGCTGTTCGCCCCGGCTCGCGGCGGGGTCATCGAGCGCTATCACTCGGAGTACGAATCCTTCGCGGCTCATCCGGCACTCGTCCTGACGGGGCGCAGGTTCCAGACGAGCCCGGCCGTCGTCTACACCTCGACCATCGTCGCCCTCGCCGCCCTGATCTCCGGCAGCCCCACGACCACCGTGCGCACACACTTCGCCGGCCGTACGCCCGAGGAGAACAACACGGTCGGCTGCTACCACCAGATACTTCCCCTCACTATCGACACCAGTGACCGGCCCAGCCTCGGCAGGATCATCGAACGGGTGAGGTCCCAGTCCTTCCGGGTCCAGCGCCGGTACCGCGTCAGTCATCTGACCTACCGGGAGATGCGGGCCCGCGCGGAGCGGGCCCGGGGGGCTTCCTTCGCGGAGGGCATCACGGTGAACTTCGACTACGAGGTGCCGCTCAACCAGCTGACCTCTCAGGACAGTGTGCTCGCCGCCGAGCTGGAGTCAGCCGGGGAGCGCGAGCTGCTGATGGGGGCGGGTGAGAGCGGCGCCGATCTCACCGGGCTGGACGCCTATCTGATGTTTCGCCTGCGGAGCGAGACGTTGCACGGATTCGGCACCTTCAACAGTCTCAGTATGAGCACGGAACAGATGCGCGGCCTGCTCGCCGGACCAGAACAGCTGCTTCGGCGACTTCTCTCCGAAGGTGATGTCGCCTGGGAGGCGATGCGGGCCATGTTCGGGGAGCGCGTCTGTGGAACCGGGCGTGCGGACCTCGGCCGCAGAGGGGTGGATGTGTTCTCCTTCGGCGAGAGCGTCGCGGCACTGGAGAGACATCCCGATGTCGCCGGCGCGGTCCTCCGAGTGACGGAAGACGCCGGCCATTCCGTGCTGGTCGCCCATGTCGAGACGCGGACGTCGCGGCTCACGCCGGAGGAGCTGCGTGCGCACATGCTCCGACAGCTGTCGCCCGCGCACCCCGTGGTGTGTCCGGACCGGTTTGTCATCACCGTGGTCGCGACCGCCGGACCGGTGCCTCACCGGACCTGACGAGCGGGGTGGATCTCCGCCTTCCGGAATCGGAGTCGGGATCGCGCATTCCGTACACCGGCTCAGCGCTCGTGTGTCGCGTCGGTCATCCGGTCGCGGTTCGCTTTCCCGGTGGCCGGGGTTCGGCGCTTTCGGCGCTTTCGGCGTAGGCAACTGGTGTGGTGTCAGGATGGCCGAGTTGGTGATCGGGCGCGGCGGTGGTGGCTCCGGGGTCAGCGGCTCCGGCTGTTGGCTTCCGTGACGCGAAGGCCAGATCCGCGGCAGCGACGGGTGGTACGGCGCCGCCGCGGTCGGAGGTCCAGCGGCGGGGCCGTGTGCGGCGCGGCTGGGGAGATCGGCGAAGAACGGGGAATCGCCCGCGAGTCGCTCGTTGCCGTCCCGCCACGGCCGTGCCCGCCGCGGGCGGCGGGACACGCTCCGCCCGGTGGGCCGAGCCGGCGCGGTGCGCGAGCACGGCCAGTCGGGCGCGGCCCGCCCGCCGCACCGGGCCGGGACCGAAACCTTTGCCAACGTTTGCTTATGCGTGGTTTGCCTAGAGGTCGTCCGCAAGCTCACCCCTCGTCCGGGAACGCGGCCCGTGGCCGGTGGCGGCATCCCGGCACAAGACGGGACACATCCCGTGACGTCCGCCGCTCGAACCCCGCCGGAGATGGCTCCGGAATAACGTGCCGTAGCCGCCGGGGAGAATCGCGCGCGACCGCGGACTTTTCCGGTTGGTGACATCCCGGCCTCTCCCTGCGGAACTCCCCTGCCCACGCCCGAAATGACGCCAGTGGATCACCGTGGACTCGCCGGGGGCCATGGGATACAGTTCCGACAGCCGCGCCACTTTCTCTCGCTCCGCGGCTCTCGGATACGCGAAGTCTCCCCGCGTACGGAATCAGTAGCGACCACTTCTCGAACTCGCCGCCCAGCGGATGTATGACGCCAGTGGAGGGAACGTTCCATGAACTTCGCCGCGAAAGCCCGGTCCGCCTCCGACGCCACCGCCGTGGGGCGGGCGGCCCTGTGCGACCGGCAGGGCCGGGAGGGGAACTGGGCCGGCGACCTCGCCGTCGGCGGCACCATGTGGGATGCCGCCGACATCCTGATGCACCACTTCCTGGACACCGCCGACCCCGCGCGGATCGCCGAGCAGCGCGCCTGGATCGTCTCGCAGCAGAACGCCGACGGGGGCTTCCCCGTCTACACCGGCGGTCCTTCCGACCTCTCCTGCTCCGTGGTGACCCACCTCGCCCTGCAACTCGCGGGCCACCCCGAGGACCGGGAGGCGTTGGAGCGGGCGGCCGGGTTCGTCCGGGCGCACGGTGGCATCGAGTCGATCGAGATGATCCCCGCGCGCTTCTGGCTGGCCTTCGTCGGCGTCGTGAGCTGGGACGACATCGCGCCGCTGCCGCCCGAACTGATCCTGCTCCCCCGCTGGTTCCCCGGCTCCGTCTACGACTTCGAGCCGCTCGCCCGCGAGGTGGTGGTCGCCGTCGGCATCCTGGGCGTGGTGCGCCCGGTGCGCCGACTGCCGCTGGAGACCGCCCCGTTGCGTGCCGGGCCGGCCCGCCGCGGCTCCCCACGCCCCGCCTTCCGGGCGGAGCCGGCGCGCGCCGCGGGGACGGCGGTCCTCCGCCTGGCGCACGGCCTCAACCGGGTCTCCCCGACCCCGCTGCGCCGCCGGGCGCTGCACCGGGCCGAGCGCTGGCTGCTGGGCCGGCAGGAGCCGGACGGCACCTGGGGCGGCAGCTGGGCGGAGACCATGGTGTGCGCCCTGGCGCTGCACTCGCTGGGGTTCGGCAAGGGCCATCCGGCGATCGCCCGCGGACTGGCGGCCTGCGACGCGTACCACATCAGGCGGGACGGCACGCTGCGCGTGCGCACCTTCCACAGCACCGTGATGGACACCGCGATCACCCTGCGGGCGCTGGCCGCGGCCGGCAGCCGCGCCGGCGCCGACCCGGCGGCCGACCGGGCCGTCGCCTGGCTGCTGGCGCACCGGTCGGACGCCACCCACAACGCCCCGCATCCGCCCGCGCGGGTCTGGGACTTCCACGGGATTCCCTCGATCAACCCGGACGTGGACGACACGGCGATGGTCATCGGCGCGCTCAGCGCGCTGCGGGCGACGCGTACCCCGGAGACGGCGGCGGCAGTCGCCGAGGGCATCCGCTGGGTGATGGAGTGGCAGACCCGTTCCGGCGGCTGGTCGGGCTACGGGATGAGCGACTGGGCGCTGGTCGGCGGCCGGGCGCTGGCCGGCATCAGCTTCGTGGAGCCGCCCTCCCCCTGCGTCACCGCGCACGTGGTGGAGATGCTCTGCCTCGAGGGCTTCGGCTGGCACCCCCGGGTGCGACGGGCGCTGCGCTGGCTCTTCGACCAGCAGGCGGTGGACGGCTCCTGGGCCACCCGCTGGGGCGGCCGGCTGTACGGCACCACCCAGGTGCTGATCGCCCTGCGGGCGGCCGGGTTCGCGCCGGACCACCCGGCGATGGCGGCGGCGATGGAGTTCCTCTTCCTGCACCAGAACGACGACGGGGGCTGGGGCGAGGACATCGCCTCCGCCTTCGACCCCACGCGTCCGGCCGCCGGCACCAGCTCGGTGACGCAGACCGCGTGGTGCCTGAGCGCCCTGCACCTGGCCGGCCTGGCCGACGCCGACCCCAAGCGGGTGTCGGCGGCCGCCGACTACCTGATGGCGCGGCAGGAGGCGGACGGGACCTGGGCCGACGAACGCGAGTGGCTGATCATCATCCCCAACAACGTGTACGCGTCGGACGACGCCCTGACCAACGCCTTCGCCCTGTGGGCCCTGGCCCTGCACGCCGCACACACCGAGCCCGCCGAGGAGGAGAGCCGATGACGACCACGGTTCCCGAGTACGACAACTGGTCCGCGTACTGGTGGCAGCCGCGCGGGCCGTTCTCCGTGCTGCGCTGGATCGCCAGGGCCCGGGGCGAGCAGGTGGCGCCGGCGACGCGGCCGGACGCCGTGCTGCTCGACGTCGCCTGCGGTGGCGGCATGCTGCACCCGTACATCGCGGGCAAGGGCTACCGGCACGTGGGCGTGGACGTGTCGACGAAGAGCGCCGAGATCGCGCGGCGGCACGGGGTCGACGAGGTCGTCATCGGCGACATCCGCGACATCCCGCTGCCGGACGCGTTCGCCGACGTGGTGGTCGCCGGCTGCTGCGTGGAACACGTGGACGAGCCGGAGCGGGTGGTGGCCGAGTGCTGCCGGCTGCTCAAGCCCGGCGGGACGCTGATCATCGACACCATCGCGCGGACCTGGCCGGCCAGGTTCGCGGTGATCACGCTGGGCGAGAACACCCCGGTCTCCTGGGCGGCGCCCAAGGGGACGCACGACCACCGGATGTTCGTCGACCCCCGCCGGCTGGCCCGCGCCTGCGCGGCGAACGGCGTGCCGGTGGAGACCTACGGGCTGTTTCCCCGGACCCGTGACCTGCTCGCCTGGACGCTGGGCCGGCACGGCGACGTGCCGATGCGGAAGGTCGGCTACACCGGCATCATCTACGGCGTGACCGGCGTGAAGCCGCCGGCGGAGGGGTGAGGCCGCCGGCCGCGCGCTGGGAGCGACGGCCGACGCCCCCGCCGTACGCGTCCTGGCGCGTGCGACGGGGGCGTCGGCGTGTGGGGCCGGCCGGGGTCAGGGCCGCGGGCGCTGGGCCGTGCGCTCCGCCTGCTTCCTGACCGACTCCATGGTCCCGGCGATCTTCTGCTCGGTGAAGAGTTTGGTCACCGAGGCGGGCATGTGCCACTTGAGCGCCATCACCTGACGCAGCCGCAGTTCGGTGCGGCCGTCCGGCAGGTCCGCCACCGTGTACTCCACGTCGTTGCGGGTGATGACGTCGCCCTCGGTCAGCCGCCAGCGCATCGTCCGCTCGCCGTGTTCCAGGGCGAGGGCCATGGTGGCGCGCATCCCCATGGCGTGCACCGTCATCCGCGCGGCCAGGGGCAGGCCGCGGTGGTCGGAGTCGAGCACCGCGAAGGAGTCGATGCCGCTCTGCCAGTCCGGGTAGGCGGCCAGGTCCCGGAGCGTCGCCAGCACGTCGGCGGCGGGGGCGTCGATGGTGATCCGGTAGTGGGCGGCGCCCTCGTCTTCGTCCTTCTTCTCCGCCGGGGACGGTTGCACGGCGGGCTCCTCTCCTCGTGCGTGGGTGCTTGTCGGGATTGCCGAAGGGCCGGTCAGCGGGAGACGGTGTCCGGCCGGGTCGGCAGCAGGGGCTCGATCTCCGGCAGCAGCCGGCGGGCCACCTCGACCAGCGCGGTGGCGGCCTCCGGCGGGCAGTCGACGCGTCGGGTCGCGGCCAGCGCCTCGTCGACGTGGTGCCGGGCGACGGCGACCGCCCGCTCCCGCACGCCGAGTTCGCCGAGCAGCCGCACCACCTCGTCCAGCTCGTCGGGGGTGGCGGGCCGCTGCTTCAGCACGCGCGGCAGCTCGCCCCCGTGTCGCCAGCTCTCGCGCAGCGCGTAGATCACCGGCAGGGTGTAGACGCCGTTCTCGATGTCCTTGACCGGCGGCTTGCCGGTCACCCCCGGCGGGGCCCAGATGTCCAGCACGTCGTCCCAGATCTGGAAGGCGAGGCCGAGGCTGTGCCCGAACGCCGCCATGGTGTCCTGGTCGGCCTCCGAGGCGCCGCCGAGCGCCGCGCCCAGCCGGGTGGCGGCGGACATCAGGGCGGCCGTCTTGCCGGAGATGGCGGAGAGGTAGGCCTCCTCGGTGCGCGCCACGTCGTACCGGTCGACCATCTCCAGCTGCTGCCCGCGGCAGAGTTCCCGCAGCGTGTCGCCGGCCAGCCGCGCCGGGCGGCCACCGAGCGTCGCGAGGGCGGAGGTGCCGCAGGCCAGCAGGTAGTCGCCGGAGACCAGCGCCGCCTCGGTGCCGAACGCGGCGTGCACGGTGGGGCGGCCGCGCCGGGTGGCCGCCTGGTCACAGATGTCGTCGTGGCAGAGCGTCGCCAGGTGGATGAGTTCGAGGCCGGTGCAGGCGGCGACCAGGCGTTCCCGCTCCGACGTGGAGCGCGGCGCCCCGAACAGGTAGGCGGAGGTGAGCGTCAGCACCGGCCGGAACAGCCGCCCCTGGTGCTGCACGTAGTGGGTGAACGGCCGTTCCACCGCGGCCGGTTCGATGGCGGTGACGGTCGCCATCGACGCCCGCACACGGGTCAGGTCGCTCGCGAGGCGGTCGAACCCGGGCCACGGTGCCACCGCGGCCGTCCCGCCCTGGGCTGCGCGGAGCCGGCCGGTCACCACGCGACCGGGAGTTTCGTGTGGGCGCGCAGCAGCAGGTTGGGCTTCCACGTCAGCTCCCCGGGGTCGGTGGCCAGCCGCAGGTCGGGCAGTCGTTCCAGCAGCAGGCGCAGCGCTGTCCGGAGCTGCATCCGGCCCAGCGCGGCACCCACGCAGTGGTGCGGGCCGTGGCCGAAGGCGAGGTGCGGGTTGTGCTGCCGGGTGATGTCGAGCCGGTCCGGGTCGTCGAAGACCCGGGGGTCCCGGTTGGCGACCCCGACGAGGGTGAGCACCGCCGTGCCCTCGGGCACCCGGCCCTCCCCCAGGTCCACGTCGCGGGTGGCGAAGCGGGGGTAGCCACCGGAGACGGCCAGCGGGGTGAACCTGAGCAGCTCCTCCACGGCGGCGGGCAGCAGTTCGGGCCGTTCCCTGAGCAGCGCCAGCTGGTCGGGGTGGGTGCACAGCAGGTGGACGCAGTGCCCGAGCTGGCTGGCCGCGGTCTCGTATCCGGCGACGAGCAGCAGCATGCACAGGTGGATGAGTTCGCCTTCGGAGAGGCGCTCGCCCTGGTCGGCGGTGTGGGTCAGCTCGCCGATCAGGTCGTCGGTCGGCGTCTCGCGGCGCTGCGCGATCAGCTCGGCCATGTAGGTGGCCAGCGTCGCGATGCTCTCCATCCGCTCCTCGACGCCCTCGCCGCCGAGCCCGCCGGCGACGGCGACGGCCCACCGGTGGAAGTCCTCCCGGTCCTTGATGGGCACGCCGAGCAGGTCGCAGATGACGCCCATCGCCAGCGGCGAGGCGTAGTCCGTGACCAGGTCGGCGGGCGGGCCGGTCTCGACCATCCGGTCCAGCAGCCGGCCGGCGAGCGCCTCCGTCGCCGGCCGCTGCCGTTCGGCGCGGCGGGGCGAGAAGGTGGCGGAGAGCAGCCGCCGCATGCGGGTGTGCTCGGGCGGGTCCATCGCCATGATGCCGAGGGGGAGTTCGTCGGGGGTGGTACGCGGCTGGTCGTTCCCCGGCGGCGTGGCCCGGCTGAACCGGGAGTCGCCGAGCACCGTCCTGGTGTCCTCGTAGCGGGTGACGAGGACCGCCGGGTCGCCGTACGGCATCCGGACCGGACAGACCGGGGTGTCCGCCTGGAGCTGCCGGTAGCGCGGATGGACTTCGAGCCCCTCGGGCGGGGCGAACGGATACGGTAGCTCGGCGATGTCTGCTGCGTGCTGCGCGTCAGGACTCATTCCGCCCCCAGGGAAAAGGAAGTCGGCGCACGGACTTCGTAGGCGACTTCGTCCCGGGAATACCTTCCGTGAATCTCCCGGGAAGATCGTCGCCCGACCGTAGCAGAGCCGCACACGGGGCGGTAAGGACACGTGTGTCTCCTCGGGACACCGCTGTCTCTGGACATGATCGACAGCCGGAATCTTGAATGTCGCCGACGGGATTTCAGTAATGGTCAGAGTAAGCCGTAGATGAGCCACACAAGTGGAGAGCCATTGATGTCGGATTTCCCGATGGGAGACACTCAGCGGCGCACGGCGGTAAAGGACGCGAATAGCGTTCCGCCCGGCCGGGTCCGCGCCTGGATATCCGCGCTCGGGCTCCAGATGACCGTCGTCGTACTGGCCCAGGTCGCCTACGGGCTCACCCTGGCCCGCCAACTCGGGCCCCTGTCCACCGGCCGGGCGCTGCTGACGGCGGCGCTGTTTGTTCCCGAAAGCATAGGCCGGCGGCTGATCAACGACTACGACGACTACCGGCGCGGGGTGGACCGTCCGGACAACGCGCGGCCCGGCAGCGCGCTGGCGCTCGGGCTGTCCATGGAGCGGGTGCGGGTCGTGGGGCTGACCTGCTTCGCCACCTCCGTGGTCGCCCTGGCCTACCTGCTCGCCACCACGAGTGCGGCCTCGCTGCTGGTCCTTCCGTTCGCCTTCGTCATCCTGATCTACTCCGGGGGCCCCAGCCCGCTCGGCCACCGGGGGCTCGGCGAGCTGGTCGACTTCCTGCTCACCGGCTGCCTGGTGGTCGGCGTGGTGGTCTGGGTGAACGCGCAGCAGCTCACGCTCGCCGCGGTGCTGGGCGCGGTGGCCGCGGGCTTCCTGTTCGCCGCCACGATGTTCCACAACGACCTGCGGGATGTCGCCGAGGACCTGCGGGCCGGGAAGCGGACCCTCGCCCACGCCCTGTCGGAGCGGGCCGCCAAGGCCTGGTACGTGGTCCTGATGGCCGGCCCCTACCCCTGTGTCGCCCTGGTGGCGGTGGAGTTCGGCTCGCTCCGCTACGCGGCGCCGCTGCTCACCCTGCCCTACGCGGCCTACCTCACCGTGGGCGTGCTGCGCTCGCGGCTGGGCGGCACCATGCCGTCCTGGTTCCACCTGCCGCGCCTGCTCGCCGTCTTCTTCGCGCTCTTCGTGCTTGCCGGCTGGATTTGACCGACCTGGACGCGCCACGGCACCGCCGAACCGGTGCCGCGCGAGAGAGGGGGAACGCATGGCCGTGCTGTGCCGCCCCGCAGTGCAGTTCCCGGACCACGAGATCACGCTGGCGGACACCGTCGGAAGCGCCCGCCGCCTGCACCCCGACCACCCCCGGCTGGCGACCGCGGTCCGGCTGATCGAGAACACCGGGGTGCGCACCCGCCGGCTCCTGCAACCGCTGGACGAGACGCTGCGGCACCCGGGGGTGGCCGCCCGCACCGAGCTGTACTGGACGGCGGTCCGTGGCTACCTGCCCGACGTGGTCCAGGCGGCCCTGGACCAGGCGGAGTTGACGAGGGACCGGATCGACGCCGTCGTCTTCGTCTCGTGCACCGGCTTCACCATGCCGTCGCCGATCGTCTGGATGATCAACGAGCTGGGCTTCTCCACCCGGCTGCACCAGCTGCCCGTCGCCCAGCTCGGCTGCGCGGCGGGCAGCAGCGCCATCAGCAACGCCGCCCGGTACTGCCGTGCCTTCCCCGACCACAACGTCCTGATCGTCGCGTGCGAGCTGTGCTCGCTGTGCTACCAGCCGACCGAGACCGACGTGGGTTCCCTGCTGGCCGCCGGGCTCTTCGGTGACGGGTTCGCCGCCGCCGTCATGCGGGGGGCGGGCGGCCGGGGGCTGCGCGTCGGCCCCTCGGCGGCCGAGACCATCCCGCACACCGCCGACTGGATCTCCTACGAGGTCAGGGAGACGGGGTTCCACTTCCGGCTGGACAGCCGGGTGCGGGACACCATGCGGGCGGTGACCCCCGGCATGGCGAAGCTGGTGGCGGACGCGGGCTGGAGCACCGGGGACCTGGACTTCGTCGTCGCGCACGCCGGTGGGCCGCGCATCCTCGACGACCTGACCACCTACCTCGACATCGATCCCGCGCACCACCGCTTCAGCAGAGCCGCGCTCGCCGAGCACGGCAACACCGCGAGCGTCCTGATCTTCGACGCGCTGGCCCGGCTGTTCGACGACGACGTGGCCGGCAGCGGGGCGCGCGGTCTCGTCGCCGGGTTCGGCCCGGGGGTCAGTGCCGACTTCTCCCTGGGGGTCTTCATATGAGCACACGCACGCCCGCCGTGGTCCTGATCACCGGCTGCTCCTCGGGCATCGGCCACGCCCTCGCCCTGCGCGCGGTCCGCGCCGGGTTCACCACCGTCGCCACCTCGCGGAACACCGAGGCGCTGGGCCCGCTGGCCGCCGCGGGCTGCGACGTCCGGCGGCTCGACGTCACCGACGACGCCGAACGCCGCCTGGTCGTCAAGGAGTTGACCGAGGAGTACGGCGGTGTCGACGTCCTCGTCAACAACGCCGGGTACGGCGAGCTGGGCCCGCTGGAGGAGGTGCCGCTGGACCGCTGGGAGGCGCAGTTCCGGACGAACGTCTTCGGCCCGGTGGGCCTGATCCAGCTCGTCCTGCCGGGCATGCGGGAGCGCGGCCGGGGACGGATCGTCAACGTCAGCTCCATGGCCGGCGAACTCGTGCTGCCGGTCGGCGCCGCCTACCACGGCAGCAAGTACGCGCTGGAGGCCGCCACCGAGGTCCTCCGCCTTGAGGTGCGCCGCTTCGGTATCGGGGTCTCGCTGGTCCAGCCCGGCGCCGTCAACTCGCGGTGGGGCGAGAACGTGCCGGCGCTCAAGGAGTACGAGGCCGGCCCGTACGGCGACCTGGTGGGCGAGATGGCCGGCCAGATGGCCGAACGCCTCCCCCGCGGCGTGACGCCCGAACGCGTCGCCGAGATCGTGCTGCGCGCGGTCACCGCCAGGCGGCCGCGGGCGCGTTACCGGGCGGGCGTGGACGCGCACGTGCTGCTGGCCCTGCGGCGGGCGCTGTCCTCCGCCGTGTGGACCCGCTGCGTGCACACCAAGTTCCCCTCGCTGCGGCGGCCGGGGCCGGTGGCACCGGTCGCCGCGTCGGGCGCGGGCCGGGGGGACTGACCATGCCGCGCAGCTCGACACGAGCCTTCCTGGCGTCGGCCCTCCCGGTGGTGGGGGTGCCGCTGGCGGCCGCCGGCATGGCGGCGGCCTTCCGTGGCGCCGAACGCGCGCACTGGCGCCGACTCGCCCTGACCCACGGCACGTTGGGCCTGGCGGCGCTCGCCGTCGGCCGGCCGGCGACCAGTGGGCGGCTGACCGGCCGGGACGTGCGCGTGGCGCTGTCCGTGGGGGCCGGCCTGGTGGCCGCCGGCACGCTCGCCGACGCGGCGTCGCGCCGGGTGGCGCCGCGACTCGGCCGGGACGCCGAGACGTTGAGCGGGCTGGCCACGGCCATCGGCCCGGCCCGGATGTGCGCCTGCCTGGCGCTGGTCATCGCCCCGGGCGAGGAGCTCTTCTGGCGGGGCGTCGTCCAGGACCGGCTCGCCGAGCGCTACGGGCCCCACCGGGCGGCGCTGCTGGTGAGCGCGGTCTACGGCCTCGCCCACGTGCCGACCGGCAACGCGGCGGTCACCGGCGCCGCCACCGCGATGGGCACCACCCTCGCGTTCCAGCGCGCGAACGGCGCGAGCCTGGAGCGGCTCGCCCTCACCCACGCCTGCTGGGTCGTCCCCACGCTGCTGACCCAGCGGCTGCGCGCCAGCCGGGCGACCGAGACCCCGAGGGACCCGAGCGAGCCTCAGAAGGCCGGGCGGGGCCAGCGGGAGTGGGGGAAGACCCACGACGGGAAGCACGGGGAGAACGAGATGACGGCGCCACCGCACGGAAGGCGGGTCACCCGCTTCGGCCGGTTCGCCCAGCAGGTGAACAACGCCGCGCACGTGGCGCTGTACGAGCGCACCGGCGGCCGGCTGGGCAAGCGGATGCTGGGCCACCAGGTCGGCATCCTGACCACGTCGCAGCGGGGGAACGGCGAGCCGTACGCGGTGCCCGTGTTCACCTTCAGGGACGGGGACGACGTGCTGATCGTCGCCTCCTACCGCGGCTCGGCCGAGCACCCCCGGTGGTTCCGCAACCTGGTGGCTGACCCGGACGCCACCCTGCGGGTCGGCGACCGGAGCTGGCCGGTCCGGGCGCGGGTGCTGGCCGGCGACGAGCGGGCCGCCGCGTGGCGGTGGCTGGTGCGGAGCTTCCAGGGCTACGCCACCTACCAGCGTCGCACGGAGCGGGAGTTGCCGGTGATCCGGCTGACGCCCCGCCCGGAGGCGGCATGAGCGCGGTGGACCGCGGCCACCCGGCGTACCGGGGGCAGGCCGCGTACAACCGCCTGTTCCTGAGCATCTACGACACCTATGTGTACGGCATCAGTTCACCGGTGGCCTGGCGCTGCCCGAAGCGGCACCTGCTGGACCTGTACGACCGGCATGTCGCCGCGGACCACCTCGATGTCGGCGTCGCCACCGGGCTGCTGCTGGACCAGTGCCGGTTCCCGGTCGCCGACCCGCGGCTGACGCTGATGGACCTCAACGGCGTCTCGCTCGCCCACGCGGCCCGCCGGTTGCGCCGGTACGCGCCGCGCGTGCACCGGGCCGACGTGCTGGAGCCGTGGGGGCTTCCGCCGGACTCGGTGGACTCGATCGGGATGTTCAACCTGCTGCACTGCCTGCCCGGCGCGCTGCCGGACAAGGCCGTGGTCTTCGACCACGCGCGGGCGGTGCTGCGCCCGGGCGGGACGCTCTTCGGGACCACCATCCTCGGGCAGGGCCCGGCGCACAACTGGCTGGCGCGGGGGCAACTTGCCGCCGCCAACTGGCGCGGGATCATGAGCAACCGGCGGGACCGGCGGGCGGACCTCGAAGCGGCGCTGGCCCGCGCCTTCACCCGCTACGACGTCACGGTGGTGGGGTCGGTGGCGCTCTTCGTCGGGCATGCCGACTCTTGACCCCCCGTCAGCACGAGTGATAGCAACGTGGGTACCATGCAAAGCTTTTCAGCTGCAATGCACTTCCGTCCGGAAGGTGTCCTGGCATGACGCTGACGCACACGTCGCCCCGCCCACGGACCTCGGCCGCGCCCGCGCCGCCGGCCGTGGAGAGCCGGCTCCCCGACGGCCACCCCTGCGTGGCGCCGCCCGAAGGCGTCGCGGACGCGGCCGAGGGGGACGGCACGGGAGACACGGGAGACCCCCACCTGGCGCCGGCCGGCCGGCGCGCACGGGCCGATGCCACCCAGCACTACCAGGACGCGCACGAGGCCGCCCGCGTCCTCTCCGGCAAGTGGGTCTTCCCCGTGCTCTGCCACCTGGGCACCGGCCCCCGGTGCCACAGCGAACTGGCCCGCGCCACCGGCCTCACCGAGAACAAGCCGCTGGACCGCGCCCTGCGCACCCTGATGAACGCGGACCTGGTCGACCGCACCGTCCTCGACATCGGCGGCTCGGCGCCACGCGTCCGCTACCGGCTGACCCCCAGAGGGCGCTCCGTGCTGCCCATCATCGACGAGCTGGCGAACTGGTGGCAGATGCGAATCTGACGCGCGGCACCGCCCCCCGCCCCGCGCGTCAGGCGGACCGCCGGAAGTCCTTGCGCTTGATCTTGGCGCGGCGGCCGTCCGGGTGGTGGAAGACGATGCCTTCGGCAAGGTGCCCCGGGGCGTAGCGGCTCTCCAGGGCGGCGAGGTACTCCCGCAGCCCGTCGTAGTCGCGCGGCACGTCCCGGTAGACCGGGACGTCGAGGTTGAACGGCACGCACAGGTGGTCGTCCAGGGCCAGCGGATTGCCCTGGATGCGGGGCCCCAGCGCCTCGCAGGGGTGCTCCCCGTCCGGCCAGCCGGAGACGTCGGTGTTGCGGACAGCGGCCAGGATCCACTTGTCCTCGGCCGCCCGCTCGTCCGTGTCGGTGTACCAGCCGTCGACGATGCCCCGCTGCTTCTGCGCCTTGCTCGGGTTGCGCCGCTTCTCCGTGCGCACCAGCTGACCGGCGCGCACGGTGAGGCGGACGTTCGTGCCGTCGAGCTTCTCGGTCGGCGCCCCCTCCCCCGCCAGGACCCAGGCGCACTCGGCCCGGGGGCGGTCGACGACTCCGAAACGGTCGTCCCGCTCGAACAGCGTGGGGATCTTCTCCATGACCTGCACACCCCTCCGGACGTGTCCCAGCAGCTCGTCCGCGTCGATCACACCGGCCGCCAGCCCGCTCGCCAGCGAGCGGACCAGCTCGGCGACCGACACCTCCGCATCGACGGCGACATGCTTGAGCGCCTTCTTCTCCTCGGGCGAGACCCAGGCCACCAACCGGGACCAGCCCTCCGGCGGAGTCCAACGGGCCAGCTTCTCCGGGTCCTTGCGGGGCCGCCCCCGCCCCCTCGGCTCAGACATGACACAGAAGCTAGTGGGCGTAGGCCAGTTGCGTCAATTGGCATAACAGAAAATACTCGCCGCCGCCCGCCGCCTCGTACGCTCATGGTGTCCGGGCCCCACCGGCCACCAGCGCCGGCGCCCCACCACAGAAAGGTGACCTCCCGTCATGACCCGGCACGCTGCGGCACCGGACGCCCCCGGTCCGACCTTCACGGCGCCACCGCCGGCTCCCGAACCGCCCGCCGTGGACGCCTTCCTCACCGCCGTCGACCAGGTGATGAACAGCAACACCCTGCTGCTCACTGCGGCCCACGACGCCCCCATCACGGTCGACAACCGGCAGGACGTGCTGTGCGCCTTCCTGCGCGACCCCCTCTTCGAGCGGCTCATGTACGCCGCCGACGACCGCCGCGGGTGGCACAACCTGTCCCAGTCCTACGCCGACCAGCCCCCCGAACGGCCGCTGCCACGTGCCGGGTTCCGCGCCGGGCTCAGCCCGCTCGACCGCGCCGCCCTCGTGGCGCGACTGCGCTGGATGCTCCACGAGGGACCCAGCCCGCACCTCCGCCACTGTTCGGCGGCGCGGGCCGACGCGCTGGTCCGGGACCTCGTCCGGGAACTGCTCGGCGCGGACGGGGCGGCCTGGTCCTTCGCCGCCGTCGACCCCGACTTCCTGCGCTCCACGGGCTACCACACCGGCGAGGAGCCGCAGCGGCCGGCGTACTTCGACGGTGGCGCCTCGGACACCGCCACGTTCCTGTACCGGGACCGCGTCTTCCACCTGCTGCTGACGAACGGCTGCCCGTGACCGGGGAGTTCAGTCGCGGTCGGGGGACGGCGTCCGGGTGGCGCGCCAGGAGACGAGGGTGCCGGCGGCGCCGAACGTCAGGAGCAGGGCGCCGTCGCGGGCGGCGCGGCGCCGCTCCAGGGACTGCGTCAGCCGCTGCTGCGCGTAGGTGCGGGACGCCACGGAGTAGGACCCGTCCAGTACCGCGCACCGGGTGTCGCCCGGCCGCATCGGGCCGGGGCGTTCCTCGCCGTTCTCGCCCACGTTCTCGCCCGGGCAGACGACCTCGGTCGGCGCCCGCAGGGCCTCCAGCAGGTTGGAGACCCCGCCGACGGTGGGCACGAGGAAGAACGCCACGAGGACGGCCCGGTACCGCACGCAACCCTCCAGGAAGAAGCCGACGCCGGCCTACCCCGGACGCGACGGCCCACCGTATACCCGGGCCAACGGCCCCGCGACGGCGGCACGTCGAGGGCCGTCTATCCGCAACGTGACCTGGACGAGCGGGACTTGAACGCCGTCCGAAAGCCACCCGGGCGCTCACGGCCGCCGCTCGACGACCTTCGCGTGGGTGAGCGTGCCGACCAGCTCGACGCGCAGCCGCGGGTCGGAGACAGCGCCGGCCGGGCGCCGCTTGACCTTGGAGAACACCAGGTTGAGCCCGTCGGTCTCAAGCACGATGTCGGGCGCGCCGACCAGGACGAGCCGGCCGAACCGCAGGTCCGCGTCGATGCGCAGCGTCCGCGAGGTGAGTACCGCCTCGGTGAAGTCGAGCACGACCCGGCACATCTCGGTGCGCACCTCGATGTGGCTCGGCACCACCCAACGCCCCGCCCGCGACCACCGGCCGCCGCGCTGCTCGACCACCAGGCGGTCCCCCGGGGCGCGCTCGACCGGCACGTCACCGACCAGCGCGGCCAGTTCGCCCTGCGTCCGGGCCAACAGGGCGCGCTCCACCCGGACTTCCAGCTCCTCGGCGCTGAGCCGGCCGTCCCCGCCGGCGAGCCGCAGGGTCTCCACCGCGCGGTCCCGGTCCTCGTGCGACGCCCGCAACCGGGAAAGGTCCCTCGACATGCCGACCACGCTAACAGGGCGGCGCGCCCCGGGCCCTGGCCAGCGGCCCCGCGGCGGCGGCCGGCAACGCGGCCGGGGGCAGGGCGCGTTGACCCGGCCCCGGCCCCGGCCCCGGCCCCGGCCCCGGCCCGAACGCGCCGCGCCCGACCGGGTTCGGCCGGTGACGCTCGCGCGCGAGACGGGCCGCGCCCGGCCCCGCGCGCACCTCCTTGGGGTAGAGCCGTACTCCGAGCGAGGTATGCCGTAAACCATCCACCGGTAGCACGTTCGGGCCGCCGGGAGGCGGCAGATTGGGGGACGAGCCGGGACACCATCCCGGTCCCCGACTCCGCCCCGCCAGAAAGGGCTCCCCGCCGTGAGTATCGTCCTCCTCCTCGTCGCGCCGGTGATCGTGGGGGTGATCGGCGCGCTGCACTGGTACGTGTGGCGCCGGCTCGTCCGGGACACCACCCGGCCCGGCACGCGCTGGCGGCGCCTGGGCACCGCGCTGTTCGTGGCCGCGCCCACGCTGATGCTGGTGGCGCTCGTCGGCGCGCGGGCCGGACTGCCGTTCTGGCTCGTGCGCGTCCTCTCCTGGCCGGCGTACCTGTGGCTGGCCCTCGCCCTCTACCTCCTGCTCGCCGTACTCGTGGGCGAGGCCGTCCGGCCCCCGCTGGTCCGCTGGTTGCGGCACCGCGCGGCCCGTAGGGCGCCGGCCGCCACCCCGGAGCCGGCCGCCGCCGCGCCCGGGGCCGCGCCCGCGCCGTCGGACACCGCCCCGCCCTCGACCGCCCCAGACGACCGCGAAGGCGATGACGACCGGGAGGCCTCGGCGGAGCTGTCCCGGCGGGTGTTCGCGGCGCGGCTGGTCGGTGGGGCGGCGGCCGCGGTGGCGGTCGGCACCGTCGGCTACGGGACCTACGGGGTGCTGCGCGGGCCCCGGGTGAAGCGGGTGACGGTGCCGCTGGCGAAGCTGCCGAGGGCGGCGCACGGCTTCCGCATAGCGGTGGTCAGCGACCTCCACCTGGGCCCGGTCCTGGGGCGCGGCTTCGCCGAGCGGGTGGTCGCGACGGTGAACGCGACCCAGCCGGACCTGATCGCCGTCGTCGGCGACCTGGTCGACGGGTCGGTCGCCGACCTGGGCCGATCGGTCGAGCCGATCGGCCGGCTCCAGGCCCGCCACGGGACGTTCTTCGTCACCGGCAACCACGAGTACCTGTCGGGCGCGGCGGAGTGGACGGCCCACGTGCGGGAGTTGGGGCTGGGCCTCCTAGCCAACGAGCGGGTGGAGCTGCCGTCGTTCGACCTGGCCGGCGTGAACGACGTGGCGGGAGAGGACTACGAGGACGGCCCCGACCTGGCGGCCGCGCTGGCGGACCGGGACCCGGCGCGCGCCTCGGTCCTCCTGGCCCACCAGCCGGTGTTCGTCGACGAGGCCGTCCGGCACGGGGTCGACCTACAGCTGTCGGGACACACCCACGGCGGCCAGCTGTGGCCGGTCAACCACCTGGCCGGACTGGCCAACCCGACGGTCGCCGGACTGGAGCGGTACGGCGACACCCAGCTGTACGTCTCGCGCGGCGCGGGCGCGTGGGGCCCGCCCACCCGGGTCGGCGCGCCGTCGGACGTGACGGTGGTGGAACTGGCGTCGCGACAGGCCTGACCACCGCGGCGCCGGCCGCGCGTGCGCCGGTTCCGGAGCATGCCGCCGCAGCTCGACCAGGAGATCGCCCGCGCCGCGCGCCCGACCGGCGGCGCCGCCTGCCCGGCGCGGACTACGCGTCCGGGGAAGGGGTAGGCCCCCAGGGGGCGCCTGCCCGAGCGACGACGGGGCCGGGGCGCGGGCGCGCGGCGAGCGGGGAGGCCGGCCAGGTGAACGAGCGATGGCACAACCAGTACGCGGGGGACGCGCACGCCGCCCTCCAGGCCGGCCAGATCCATGGCGGCGTGCATCTCCACGGCGCCCACCCCGGCGACGACCGGCGGCAGCCCAGGGCGCGAGCCCGGTTGGCGTGGGCGGCGGACAGCCTGGCGGACTTCCTCCTCGACCGCGCGGCACGGACCGTGCGCGACCGGGGGCTGCTCCCCGAACCGATCCCGCTGCGTTGGAGTTGGCATCGCCGCCCGCTGACCAGCGCACACGCCCCCGCTCCCTTCGCACCGCTGCCGGGCGTCGCACCCCCAGGGGCGGCCGCGACGGCGGGCGGCGGGATCGACGACCTGCTGGGGGTCATCGGCACCTCACGCACCGGGCGGACCGTCGTCCTCGGTGACGCGGGCAGCGGCAAGTCCGACTCCGCCGCCTGGACGGTGTTCCAGGCGCTGCGCACCCGGGCGGCCCGCGGCGACGAGGAACGCGAACGCTTCCCCGTGCCGGTGCTGTTGTCCGTCACCGGCTGGCACCACCGCCGGCAGTACCTGGACGACTGGCTGGAAGGGGAGTTGGAGTCGCGCTACCGGTTCCTGCGCCGCCGCAGGTTCGGACCGCGCGCCGTCCGGCAGCTCCTGCGCGGTGACCGCGTCCTCGTCTTCCTCGACGGTTTCGACGAGATGGCCGCCGAGCTCCGCGCCGCCGCCCTGGAGCAGATCGACCGGCGCATGCCCTGCCGGGTGGTGATCCTCTCCCGTACCGAGGAGTTCGACGCGGTGAGCGCCGGGCGGCTGCGCGGCGCCGAGATCCTGCGGCTGTCTCCCGTCGTACCCGCCGACGCGGCCGAATACCTGCGGCACTGTCACGGCGATCCCGTGCCCGAACCGTGGCAGCGGCTGCTCGGGCACCTCACGGAACAGCCCGCCGGCCTGCTCGCCCGCGCGCTCGACTCGCCCCTGATGCTGTCGCTGGTCCGGGACGCCTTCCCCAGGCCGGCCGACGTGGAGGTCCTGCTGGGCGGGCGCCTGACCACCGAGGACGAGATCCGGGCCTATCTCCTGGACCGGCTGGTCGAGGTCGCCTACCAGCCGGAGTCCGGGCCCTCCCTGGTGCGGTACGGGCCGGCGGACGCCCGGCGTTGGCTCGGGTACCTCGCCACCGAGATGGCCCGCCGTGGCATCTACAGCATCGACTGGCGCACGCTGCCCCGCTGGGCGCCGGCCTGGCCGCGGGTCCTGGCCGCCGCTCTGCTGTTGTCGCTGCTCGGCGCCATCGGCGGCGCGCTCCTCTACGGCCCCGGCCGGTACTTCGACAACTTCGCCAACGACGAGACGTCGGGGCTGCGGTTCGGCGCGCTCGTCGGCCTGGTGCTCGGTGCCGCCGCCGGCCTCACGGCCGAGCTGCGCCACACCACGTGGGACAGGGCCGGATGGTCCCTGTCCCGCCGACTGCGCCGGCCACGGATCAACCTCGGTGCCTGCCTCGTCGTCGGCATCATGATCGGGTGGAGCGCCCAGTGGGCCCTCACCGGTCTGTTGGAGGTGCGTGGCCTCGCCGTCCTCGGGTCGGTGCTGGTCGGTGCCGGCGCCGGCGTCGCGACCGGCGTCGCCGCCGCCCGGCCGCACCCCTCCCCCGGGCGCACCCGCCTCGCCCGCTGGCGCCTGTGGTACTCCAGGGCACCGCTGCTCCCGGGCGCCGCCATCGGCGGCGTCCCGTTCACCCTCCAGTACGCGTATCCGGCGGGGCTCTTCGATGAGCCCTTGCGGCTGGACGAAGGGCTGCTCAACGGCGCGTGGGGCACGTTCCTCGTCGCCTTCGCCATCGGCGCCGTCCGGCCCGTGGCCCAGGCCCACATCATCACCGGGCGGGACGCGGACTGGCGGCTCGAACTGCGGCGGGCGATCGTCGCCGGTTCGCTGTTCGGCCTCACCATGGGAGCGGGGTTCGGCCTGCGCCAGATCTTCATGTGGAACGCCCCGGGCACGGGTCCCCAGTGGGGCGCGGACGTGCTGCCCGGTCTGGTCCAGTTCCTGGCCATCGGGGTCCCCTTCAGTGTGGGCTGTGTGATCGCGACGTGCGACTCCTGGCGCAGCATCCTCTTCTTCGGGCAGCTGCGCCTGCGTCGGGACTTCCCCTCCTACGGGATGCTCTTCATCGAGGAGTCCTACGAGCGCCGGATCCTGCGAGCGGAGGGGCCGCGTTTCCAGTTCCGGCACGCGCTGCTCCAGGACCAACTCTCCGCGGCGCCGCGCGTCGCGTGACGGGGCGGGCGCCGGCGCGGGCGGCGTTCCCCGGTCAGGCGGCGCCGGCCCGGGGCGCGCCCACCCAGCGGCGGTAGGCGGCCGGATCGACGTTGCCGCCGCACACGATGGTCGCCACGTGCCGGCCGGCGAAGCGGTCGCGGTCCTCCAGGACCGCCGCGATACCGAGCGCGGCCGACGGTTCGGCGACCAGGCCGGCGTGGTCGAGGAGCAGCCGCAGGCCGGCGACGATCGACTCCTCCCGGACCAGGACGGCGTCGTCGGCGACCAGCAGGAGGTCGTCCAGGACGGCCGGGATGGGGCACCGGCCGGCGACCCCGTCGGCGATGGTGTCGGCCGAGTCGGTGGTGACGACGCGCCGCTCGCGCCAGGAGCGGGTCATCGCCGGGGCGCCGAGCGGCTGGACGCAGATCACCTCGACCTCGGGGGCCAACTCCTTGAGCACGTGGCCCACGCCGGTGGCCAGCGCCCCGCCGCCGAGGGCGATGAGGACGGTGTCGAAGGCGGGCGTGGCGGCGACCAGTTCCAGGCCGATGGTGGCCGCGCCTTCGCAGGTCTCCAGGTCCAGGCTGTCCTCCAGCAGCCGGACGCCGTCCCTACGGGCGATGTCCGCCGCCCGGTCGCGCGCCAACTCGTGGTCCCCGTCGACCAGTTCCAGCCGGGCGCCAAGCGCCCGGACGCGGTCGAGCTTGGCCGCGGTCGCGTGCCGGGAGGCCACGACGGTGACGTCGAGCCCCCGGTCCCGGCCCGACCAGGCCAGCGCCTGGCCGAGGTTGCCCGCGCTGGCGCAGACCACGGCTGGCTGGCCGTGGGCGGCGAGGCGGCTCGCGACGACCTCGGTGCCGCGCGCCTTGAAGCTGCGGACCGGGTTCGCCGTCTCCAGCTTGATGCTCACCGCGCACCCGAGTTCGGGCTCCAGCGCTTCGCAGCGGTACTGCGGGGTGTCCAGGAACATCGGGTCGATCAGCCGGCGGGCCGCTCGGATCCGATCGGTGTCGAGGCGCGTCTTCCGCATGGCCGGCAGCGTAGCGCCCGCCGGCCGGGCGCGGCGCGGCGCGGGTCGTCGGCGAACCGGGGTGCGCCCGCGCCGCGTTGGTCCGATCGCGGGGGTGACCGGCCGACCCGCGAGCGGCGTGCTGGCCCTGCGGCACCGGGGTCCGGACGACTGGGCGGCGGGCCCCGGGGCGGGGTGTGGCCGCTGATCGACGGGGTGGACGTCCTGCGGAAGGTCCCCCCGGCGGGCGTGCGCGGCGAGTGGCCGGCACTGGGCCGGGCCGGCCGAGAGCTGGGCGCTGACCGCTCGGGAGGAGCCGCCGGGTCGTGATCGGCGAGCCGACGCGCACGGCCGGGTGCCCCGGCGCCCTGTTCGTCCGGGTGGGCCGGGACGGCGGGTTGGTCGTCTGGGGCCGCCTGGGAGTGCACCGGCGACAGCGCCGCCGTGCCGGGGGTGTTCCGCTTTGACCGCCGCGCGGGTGCCATGTGCGGGCGACCGGGGCGGGGTCAGCCGCGCTCCGGGAGCGGCGGGGCGGCGGCGATCACCTCGTCGAGGACGGCGCGCGAGGCGCTCAACTCGTCGATGACGCCGGTGATCCTGGCCCTGGCCTCGTGCAGGTCCTCCACCATCTCGGCGCAGGTGGGGACCAGCTTCTCGCCGTCGTCCCGCATGCACGGCAGCACCTCGGCGATGAGCACGGTGGGCAGCCCCGCGGAGAGCAGGGTCCGGATGCGACGGACCGTCGCCACGTCCCCCTCCCGGTACTCGCGGTACCCGCTGGGACGCCGGTGCGGGTGCAGGAGACCCTGCTCCTCGTAGTAGCGGAGCAGCCGTTCGCTGACCCCCGTACGGCGGGAGAGCTCCCCGATCCGCACCGCACCCCTCCCTCTGATCCCTCCGACGCCCGGTCACCACTTGACTCTCACATCGATGTCAGAGTTTAGCGTGCTGCGGACGCGACGCCCTCCGCGTCTCCCCCGATCCGCGCGACCGAAGGAGACCCCCTGTGACCACCGGCGACAGCGCACCGCGGCGGGCGGGGCGGCGGGAGTGGGTGGGGCTGGCCGTCCTCGCGCTGCCCACCCTCGTGCTGGCGATGGACATGACGGTGCTGCACCTGGCCGCCCCGACCATCAGCGCCGAACTCTCCCCCACCGGCGGCCAGTTGCTGTGGATCCTGGACATCTACGGATTCCTCGTCGCCGGCTTCCTGATCAGCATGGGGACGCTCGGCGACCGGGTCGGACGCCGCCGGCTGCTGCTGGTCGGCGCCGCCGCGTTCGCCGTCGCCTCGGTGCTGGCCGCCTTCGCGCGGAGCGCCGAGACGCTGATCGCCGCACGGGCGTTGCTGGGGGTGGCCGGTGCCACCCTGATGCCCTCGACGTTGGCGCTGATCTCGACGATGTTCGTCGTCCCGGCCCAGCGGACGTTCGCGGTCGCGGTCTGGATGACCGCGTTCATCAGCGGAGAGGCCATCGGCCCGCTGGTGGGCGGCGCGCTCCTGGAGTTCTTCTGGTGGGGTTCCGTCTTCCTCATCGCGGTGCCGGTGATGCTGCTGCTGCTCGTCGCCGGGCCCCGGCTGCTGCCCGAGCGGCGCACGGGGCGGGCGGCCGGGCGCTTCGACATCCTCAGCGCGGCGCTGTCCACGGTGGCGGTGCTCGCCCTGGTCTACGCGGTCAAGCAGCTGTCGGGGGCGGGGCCGGGGGCGGTGCCGCTGGGGTGGGCGCTGGTGGGTCTCGCGGTCGGCGGCGGCTTCCTGCGGCGGCAGCGGAAACTCGACGAACCCCTGCTCGATCTGGGGCTCTTCCGGCTGCCCGCGTTCAGCGCCGCGCTGGGCACCCAGACCCTGGCGGTGTGTGGCCTGGCCGGCACCCAGCTGCTGCTGATGCAGTACCTCCAGTCCGTCGTCGGCCTCTCCCCGCTGGCGGCGGGGCTGTGGACGCTGCCCGCGGTCGTCGCCGGGATCGGCGGCACCCTGCTCGCGCCGAGGGTGGTGGCCCGGGTGCGGCCGGCCGTCGTGGTCGCCGGCTGCCTGCTGGTGGCCGCCGGCGGCGCGGCGCTGGTCACCGCGGCCGACGAGGACGGCCCGGCCTGGGCGGTCACCGGCTTCACCGTGCTGTACGTCGGCCTCACCCCGATCCTGGCCCTGACCACGGACCTGGTCGTCGGCTCCGCCCCGCCGGAGCGGGCCGGCGCCGCCTCGGCGATCTCGGAGAGCGGCGCCGAACTCGGCCTGGCCCTGGGCATGGCGCTGCTGGGCAGCCTCGGACTCGCCGTCTACCGGCAACAGCTGTCCGCGCACGCCCCGGACGCCGTCGGCGACGCGGCGCTGCACGACGCCCGGGAGACCATCGGCGGCGCGGTCAGCACCGCGGAGGCCCTGCCGGAGCCGCTGGGCGGCGCGCTGCTCGACGCGGCCCGCGCGGCGTTCACGACCGGGCTGCACGCCACCGCGCTGCTGACCACCGTCGCCCTGCTGGGCGCGGCCGCGCTGGCCGCGGTGACGCTGCGCGGCTCCCCGCCCGGCGGCCGGGAGGCGCCGGGCGGGGAGCCGGAACGGGCGCGGGCGGCCTGACCGCGGGCACCGCCCCGGCCGCGCGGGCGGTGCGATGCGGTGTCCGGGTCGGCGGCGGGGCGGTGTCCGGGGCCGGGTCAGACGAGGGCTTCCAGGGCCTGGTAGTAACCGCCGCGCTGGCCGGCGGCGTTGGGGTGGAACGCGCCGTCCGTGGAGAGGCCCTTGATCCAGTCGGTGCCGCTGCCGCAGACCTCGTGGGTGTCGAAGGTGGCGCGGGCGTCGATGTAGTCGAAGCCGTGGGCGGCGGCGCGCGCGGAGATCACGGCGGACAGCGTGTCGGAGGAGCTGTTGAGCGCGGCGCGCTTGGTGGCGCCGGCCAGCAGGCAGGTGGCGTTGGAGCCGAAGATGTGCGGGTAGCCGAGCACCACCACCTGGGCGTCGGGGGCACGATCGGCGATCTCGGCGTAGACGTTGTCCAGCCGGCCGGGCAAGGTCTGCCGGATGAAGTTCCTGGCCTGTTCGTTGCGGGCGGCGCAGGTGGCGTTGGAGCTGAGGAGGCAGGTGGTCATCACGTCGCCGAACCCGGCGTCGTTGCCGCCGATGGAGATGGTCACCAGGCGGGTGTCGGCGGTGAGCGCCGAGACCTGCTCGGCGAGCACGTCCGCGGTCACCGCGCCGCCGCACGCGACGAACGCGAACGAGGACGGGGAGTTGGCCTCGGCCCACAGCCGCGGGTAGGCGTTGGCGCTCAACTGACAGCCACCGTCGGTGTAGTACGCCCCGGCGCCCGAGCCGGACGAGTAGGAGTCGCCGAGAGCGACGTACCTCCCGGGCGCGGCGGAGGCCGGCTGGGCGAGCCCGAGCAGGGCCGCCACGGCGACCACGAGAACCATCAGGGAACGCGCAGATCTCATGTAACTCTCCTGGGGGAAGTGTGCCGTCGCGGCACGCCTCATTCTCCACACAGTTGAGGCGCACATGCCATAGCCGCAGCGACTTGTCCGAAGGAGAGGAATCGACAAGTGCGCTGCACGGGGGGCCTGTTCCGGCGCCGGGGGAAGCGGGGGCGGTCCGGTGGGGGCGGAGAACACGAAAGGCAAGGAGCGTGCGCCCCTTGCCACGCTCAACGTATAGCGCACCCGGGGGCTTGCCACAAGACCCCGCCGGTGCCGCAGAATCACCGGCCGAAGCCTGGACCCACGTCCAAGAGGAGTCGCCTGGTGCGCGTGTTGTTGTCAACCTACGGATCACGTGGGGATGTCGAACCGGTCGCGGGCCTCGCGGTGCGGCTGCGGGCGCTCGGGGCGGAGGTCCGGGTATGTGCGCCACCGGACGAGGACTTCGCGCGGCGGTTGGCCGGCGTCGGCGTGGAGCTGGTGCCGGTCGGCCCGTCGGCGCGCGCCCTGACGAAGGCGGCGCCGCCGCCCTCCTCCCTCCCCCAGCGGGCGGCCGAGGTGATCGCCCGGCAGGTGGAGGTGCTCAGCACGGCGGCCGCCGACTGCGACGCCCTGGTGGTGACCGGCATGCTGCCGGCCGCGGCCGGCGCGCTGTCGGTCGCCGAGAAGCTGGGCGTTCCCACGGCGTCCGTGACCTTCCAGCAGCTGACCCTGCCCTCGCCGCTGCGCCGGCCGTTGGCGTACCCGGGGCAGCCGCTGCCCCCGGAGACGACCGACAACCGGACGCGGTGGGAGCTGGACGCCCGGCAGACCAACGAGCTGTTCGGCGCGGCACTCAACGCGAACCGGGCGGCGATCGGCCTGCCACCGGTGGCCGACGTCCGCGGCTATGTCATCGGTGACCAGCCGTGGCTGGCGACGGACCCGGTCCTGGACCCGATGCGGGAGATGCCGGACCTCGACGTGGTGCAGACCGGCGCGTGGATCCTGCCGGACGAACGCCCGCTCCCGGACGCGCTGGTGGCGTTCCTGGACGCCGGCACGCCACCGGTGTACGTGGGCTTCGGCAGCATGCCCCTGCACGGTGCGGCGGACGCCGCCCGGGTGGCCGTCGCCGCCGTCCGGGCGCAAGGGCGGCGGGTGCTCGTCTCCCGCGGCTGGGCGGGGCTGGCGCCGATCGACGACCGGGACGACTGCTTCGCCGTCGGCGAGGTCAACCACCAGGCGCTGTTCCCCCGGGTGGCCGCCGTCGTCCAGCACGGGGGCGCCGGCACCACCACCACGGCCGCCCTGGCCGGCGTGCCGCAGGTGGTGGTGCCCCAGGCGGCGGACCAGCCGTACTGGGCCGGCCGGGTCGCCGACCTGGGCATCGGCACGGCACACGACGGCCCGACGCCGACCTACGCGTCGCTCTCGGCGGCCCTCGCCAGGACCCTGACCCCCGCGACCCACACCCGGGCGAGCGCGGTCGCCCGAACGATCCGCACCGACGGGACGACGACGGCCGCCAGGCTGCTGCTCGACGCGCTCGGCCGGGGGCGGCCACCGACCTCCGGGTGAACCGGGCGGGAGCGTCGGGCCTACGCGTTTCCGCTGGCCGGCGGGAGCGGTCACCCGCGCCGGGTGCACCCGTTCTCGGGAGGTTGTGTCGGAACCCTTCCGAGGGCGCCGGTGCGGTGAATCTACCGACGGGTCCTGTGAAAGGTTGTGTCAGGAAGCTCCCTGGCAGGTTTTCCGCGAGGACATACTGCGGCGTACGGGTTCGGGATCGATGGGCGGGCCGGGAGCACGGACCGGTCGCTCACGGGCACCGCGCCGGGCCGCAGCCGCCGGCGGCCCGTCACCTTTTCCGCAGGTCAGCGAGTTGCTACGGCGGCGTCCCCGAGCCAGCGGGAGGCCCGCCAGGTGACGCGTGGTGTAGCCAGCCCCCCTCGGAGAGTGCACCCAGTCCCGGGGCGGGTGGGGGCGAAGGGCCATCGAGCCGGCCGGTGGCGCGTGCCTAGTCTGTGAGCCGTTGTCAGGTGATGACGACCGCGCGACGGGGGACCGGCGGTCGGCGCTCCCCGGAGTGCACGGTCGACGCGTCCGCTCCGCACGCGGGGACACTTATGTCGACTTTTTCCTCGGAGGAACTGTGATACGCAGGATCGGCACCTCGGCCGCCGTGGCGCTGTGTTGCACCCTGGCGGGTGTGGGGCTCGTCGGGTGCGATGACGACACGGTGCCGGCGGAGGACTCCTCGGCCAGCCCCGCGCCGGAGGAGACCGAGCAGGCGCCGCCCACCGACACCGAGCAGATCGACGTTGACGGCCAGGCCGTCAACGTCCTCTGCACCGGCGAGGCGGTCGAGGGCCAGCCGGTCGTCGTCCTGCTGCACGGTGGCGGCGAGGACCTGACCAACATGGCCGGACTCCAGGAGACGTTGAGCGCCGACGGCCAGGTCTGCTCCTACGACCGCCTCGGCGCGGGCCAGAGCGACCCGCCGGCCGGCCCGCAGGACTTCGGGGACACCAACGCGATCCTGACCGGGGTGCTGGAGCAGACCGTCGGGGACAGCCCGGTCGTGCTGGTCGGGCACTCCATGGGCGGGCTGATCGCCGGCCGCTACGCGCCGACCAACGCGCAGGTCGCCGGCCTGGTCCTGCTGGACGCCACCGGCCCGACCGCGGCCGGCGACCTGGCGAACCGGATTCCGGAGGACGTCACCGGCGCCACGGCCGAGCTGCGGGCGGCTCAGCTCGCCGTGTTCGAGGGGCAGAACCACGAGCAGCTGGTCTTCGCCGACGCCCCCGCCGAGTCCGCCGGCGACATCCCGGTGCGGGTGCTCCAGCACGGGGTGCGCTACCTCGCCGACCTGGACCCCGAGTACGGCGACGGCTTGGAGGAGGACTGGACCGCCGGCCAGGAGGCCTGGCTGAACCTGTCCACCGACAGCGAGTTGACCGTCGTGGAGAACGCCGGCCACTACATCCACACCGACACGCCGGAGGAGGCCGTCACGGCCATCCAGGACGTGGTCACCCGCGCCGCCGGCTGACCCGGTCACCCGACCCGCGCCGCACGCGGCGCCGACCGCCGGGCGCCCGACCCCCACCCGGCGGTCGCCTCCGTTCCCCGGCCGCCGGGGGCCGGGAGCGCTGTG
This sequence comes from Streptomyces chisholmiae, assembly GCF_031845445.1. NCBI lineage: Bacteria > Bacillati > Actinomycetota > Actinomycetes > Kitasatosporales > Streptomycetaceae > Streptomyces > Streptomyces chisholmiae. The sequence continues at coordinate 224,753 of NZ_JAVREO010000012.1, forward strand.
GGAGGCGTGCGGGCTGTGGCGGGATCCCCCGTTCACCGCCCTGGACGTCCCGTTGCCCGGCGCGTGGGCGCACCCGCCGACCGAGCGCCGACTGGCCGGGTACGAGGCACCCTTCCAGGCCGAGTTGGCGTGCGGGCGGAGCGCGGACGTGGTCGCTGACCGTGCTGGCGAGGGCACACCCGCCGCGCGAGCGGCTGCACGGGCTGTTGATGGCCGCGCTGCACCACGCCGGCCGGGCGAGGCGCTGGCCGTCTACCGGTCCGCGCGGGCGTCCCTGGGCCGGACAACGCCCGCAGCGCCGAGCGGGTGCGGCCGCCGCCGGCCGGCGAGGGGTGTCGCGCGCTGGTCACCAGCCGGGGCGCGCTGGCCGGACGGGCCGTCCGAGAGGGGCCCGCCGGCGCCGGGCAGGCGGGGTGGGCAGCCCGGCGGCGCGGGCCGGCCGCCGGTCGCCCGGCTACCGCGGCGGCGGTGGGTCGGCGAACGGGGCGGTGTGCTCGCCCCAGCTGAAGGCGAACCCGTCGACGGCCGGCCGGACCCCGGCGCCGGTCGGCGGGAGGTCGAACTCCCGGTGCAGCCAGCCGTCGACGGCCAGCGCCGCCACCTCGGCCCGGTAGTGGTCCGGCGGGTAGTCCAGCGCCCGCACGTCGAGCAGCAGCCCGGCCGGATGGGTCGCGGCGAGCGCGGGCGCGGAGAGCGCCGCGCCGAAACCCAGCCAGGCGGCGTCCCGCCAGTAGACGGCCGCCGGCAGCGCCAGCAGCACGCCGCGGTGCAGCCGGAGCACGCCCCGCCCGACGGTCGTCGGCGGCGGCCCGGCGGTCGCCACCAGGTCGGCGGCCAGGCCACCCCGGCCGCCGGGGGCCCGGAAACGGTACTGGTAGGTGTTGGTCATGGTGTGCCCGTCGCCTCAGGAGAACTTCAGTCGGCAGAATACCGACGGGGTGAAGAAGTGTTCGTTTCCGAAGTTGCTGGTGAAGCCCCTGATGTAGTCGAAGTTGTGCGGTGCCCCGTCGCCGTACAACCGGCTGTGCCGGTCCATGAAGGCCTCCGCGTCGTCCGATGACAGGGCGGTGATGTCCATCCGGTTCATCGAGGCGAAGTCGGCCTCGGAGACGCGGAAGTGCATGATCTCCACGTCGGCCCCCCGCCGGTTGCGCAACAGGTCGGCGTAGGCCTCCGCGTCGTGCTGGCTGCCCCAGGAGTAGACGCCGTCGCCGTACTGGCCGCGGGTCGCGTCACCGGGCCACGGGGTGCCGTCGCCGCGCAGCCGGGCCGCGTCCTCCGGGGACTGCACGGTGAAGAAGTCGAGGAACCCCTCCAGGCCCAGCGGGTCGGACCAGATGTGCGGATTGTGCACATAGGCGACCGGGTTGGGGGCCGCCGACAGTCCCATGGGGTCCGGCGCGGTGTAGCGGGCGGTCTCCGGGTCGTAGTGCCGGTGGTAGTTGTAGTGCCAGCCGGTCTCCTCGTCCGCGTACTGGCCGGGGAAGCGCAGCGGGGTGTCGGCGCCGCCCGAGGTGGCCGCGAACGCCGCGGCCGGCGTGCCCCAGAGCGTCGCCCGGCGCCGCCAGGTGACCGCGCCGGACTCGTCGAGCAGCTCCGTGGGGGCCCCGACGAGGTCCGTCACGATGGCGTGGAACCGGGCGTCCACCTCGTCCTGGTCGAGCTGCGCGACGGGGTGAGTGCCCCGGTACTCCCAGGTGGTCGTCCGGGCCGGCCGGCCGGCGCCGGGCGGGGCGGCCGTGGACTGCTCGATGAGGGTGGCGCCGTCCCAGGCGAAGAGCACGCTGTCCACGGGCCGGCCGTCCGCGTCCAGCAGGTGCTTGGCGATCCGCCGGCCCAGGGGGTCGTAGGCGTACGCCCACCTGGCGCCGTCCGGGGTGTGGGTGCTGGTCAGTCGGCCCTCGGCGTCCCAGGCGTAGGACCAGGTGCGGGCCTGCCCGGACAGGGTCTTCCGCCGCTTGCTGACGATCCGACCCAGGGCGTCGTGCCGATAGCTGACCCGACCGGCACGGGTGATCGAGGTGCCGGTGTACTGGCGGTCGCCCAGGGCGTCCGTCACGTCCGGGGCGTCCGCGGCGTCGGGCCACTGGGCGAACACCTGGTTGCCGGCGTCGTCGTACCGGTAGGACTCGTCGCCGGCCGGCGAGGTGAGGTCGAGGACCCGTCCCACCGGGTCCAGCGTCAGCCGGGTGGCCTCCCCCGGTCGGCCGGCGTCGAACGGCGTGTCGCCGAGGTGGCTCTCGCCGAGCGGCGTCTCGCTGAGGTGCGTCTCGCTGAGGTAGTGGTCGGCGCGGTAGGCGTAGGTCCGGTCCCGGAGCCGGCGGCCGCCGACGGCGACGCCGCGGCCGACCAGGTGGCCGGCCGCGTCCCAGGCGTGCCGGACCGACACGTCCGCCCCGAAGCCACGGCTGACCTCGCGGCCCGCCACGTCGTGCTCGAAGCTCATGGTGCGGCCCGCCGTGGTCAACGAGACCGGCTTGCCGGCCGCGTCGTACCGCCACTCGCTGGTGACCCCGCCGGGCGTGGTGCGGCGCACGGGGCGGGCCAGCGCGTCGAACGTGTGGGTGACGGTCCTGCCGTTGCAGGTCTCCGCCACGATCCGGCCCAACGGGTCCCGGACCAGCTCCAGTTCGGCGTCGGGGTTGGCGGCCCACAGCAGCCGGCCGGCGGCGTCGAAGGTGTAGCGCGTCTCCTGGCCGTCGGCGTCCTTCCGGCTGATCAGCCCCATGGCGTCGCGCTCGAAGGCGACGCGCTGCCCGGCGGCGTTGACCCGTTCGACCAACTGGCCCGCCGCGTCCCGCCGGTAGCGGGTGGCGCGGCCGTCGAAGTCCACCTCCCCGACCAGGCCGCCGGCCGCGTCGAAGGTGTAACTCCACTCCAGGCCCTGCGGGTTGGTGACCCGGACCAGCCGCAGTTCGGCGTCGCGGGTGAACGTGTACCGGGCGCCGTCCGGGCGGACCTGCACGGTGGGCAGGTCGAAGGGGCCATACGCGAACCGGGTCTCGCCACCGGCCTCGTCGATGTGCCGCAGGCAGTTCCCTTCGCCGTCCCAGTGCCAGACCTGGGTGCCGCCGAGCGGGTCGGTGTGGCGCAGCGGCTTCCCCTCGACCGACCACTCCAGGCGCCGGGTCCCGCCGCCCGGCTCCGTCACCTCCACCGGCCGGCCGAAGGCGTCCCGCCGGTAGCGGGTCACCCCGGCGGCCGGGCCGGTGACCGCGACGACCTGGCCGGCGGCATCGCACTCCACCGAGGTGACGTTGCCGAAGGGGTCGGTGATGGCGCGTACCCCGCCCCGGTCGTCGTAGGCGTAGCGGGTGGTGACCCCGGCCGGGTCGGTCACCGAGAGGCGGCTGCCCCGCTCGTCGAACTCCTGTTGCCAGACGGCCTCGTCGGCCTCGACGATCCGGATCGGCAGCCCCAGTTCGTCGTGGTCGAACCGGACCTCCCGGCCGTCCGGCCGGACCACGGCGGCGACCCGCCCCCGCTCGTCGTGCCGGTACCTGGTGACCCGGCCGAGTGGATCGGTGAGGCTGAGCAGCCGGTCGTAGCGGTCGTGGGCGCGGTGGGTGTGGTGCCCGAGCGGATCGGTCTCGGTGACGAGCTGGTAGCAGTCGTTGAACTGGAAGACGGTGGTACCGCCGAGCGCGTCGGTGAACAACGTCCGGTTGTGCTCAGCGTCGTAGACGATCCGGCTGGCCAGGGCGCCGTCGGTGCCGTCGGTGGCGACGCACCGGCCCTCGGTGTCGTAGGTGTAGCGGTACCAGCGGTCGTTGCGGTCCCGCCATCCGGTGACGCGGTGCTGGTCGTCGTAGCTGAGCCGGAACGGCCGGCCGGACGAGTTGGTGATCTCGGTGAGGTCGCCTCGCTCGTCGTAGCCGTAGGCCAGCAGCACGGGCTGGTCCGGGGCGCTGAGCAGTCGGAGCTCGGTGATCCGCCCCTGGTGGGTGGTGACGCCGACGTGGTACCCGGCGTCGTGCACGACGTCGGTGGGGGCGCCCTCGGCGTCGTACCGCACGTCGATCCGGTTGCCGTGCCGGTCGGTGACGGAGACCAGGGGCAGTTCACCGCCGCGCCGCCCGGAGATCGGCGCGAAGGCCAGGGTGCGGCCGGTCGCCGGCTGGTGGACGGTGAGCGGATCGCCCGGCGCGCCGCTCCAGGCCAGCCCCCACCGCGGGCCCTCGACGGGCAGCACCGGCTCGTCGGGAAGCGGGCGCGGGTAGTCCAGGGTCATGCCGTCGGCGGTGACGAACCGTACACCGGCCGGGTCGAGGACGAGGCGCTGGTCAAGGGTGGAGGCCCAGGAGCGGCCGAACCAGGTGCCCTCCCGCAGGCTGGTCCGGTGGTGCCGCTGGAGCACCAGGGGTAGGACGCCGGGGAGGGTGACGTCGGTGGCGTCCATCACCATCTCGCCGGTGGCCATGTCGATGGGGTCGGTCCGGCAGACCAGGTTGTCGCCGCCGCGGCCCATCCGGCGCAGCGTCTGGCCGAGGCCGCGCAGGCCCTGCTGGAGGCCGCGGAGGCCGGTGGTGGCCAGGCCGCGCAGTCCGCGGGCGAGGCCGCCGAGCGTGGTCAGGCCCTTGAAGCCGGGGATGCAGTCCAGCGCGGCGAAGGCCACGTCGAGGAGTCCGGCTTCTCCTCTGGCGTATTTGATGAGGGTGTCGGCGAGCACGACGAGGGCGGCGGCCAGCACCACCCAGGCGAGCGGGCCGCCGATGATCATCACGACGATGCCGAGGACGGCGACGATCACCTTGCAGATCTCGACCAGGGTGTCCCAGTTGTCGGTCACCCACTTGATGGCGTCCTGCCACCACTTCCGGTTCTGGATGCCGGCGTCGGACGCCTCCTCGATGTCCCGGGCGCACTCGCGGGCCGCGTCCTCCCGCATCCCCTGTGCGTCCAGGGCCAGTTGGCGCGCGGCGGACAGGCGCTCCTCGGCGTCGTTGACCCGGCCCTGGGCGGCGCCGGCCGCCGCCTCGGCGGCCTGCTGGTCCCGGGTCGCGGCGCGGACGTCGGCCTCGTCCGGCGGCTCGACATCGTCCCGCTCGCCCTCCCGCTGGAGGCGCTCGGACTCCTCGCCGGCCCGACCGACCCAGTCCGTCGCGTCCCCCAACGCGCTCTGCGCGGACGCCAGATCGGCCTGCGCGGCGACCGCCCGGTCCAACGCACGGTCCGCCATCCCCTGGGCGGTCTGCAGCTTGGGCCAGTACGTCTGCAACGCCTGCGAGCAGAGGGAGTAACTCTCCTCCAGCTTGGTCAGGTTGCCGGGCACCCCGTCGAACTCCCGGCGGAACGCGTCCGCCGACAACCCCGCCCAGTCCAACATGGCGCGCTCCCCCGCCATGCCGCGGATCCGCCCCAGCGCGTCGCCCACATCATCGGCGAAGTCCCGCAGCTCGTCGGCGAGTTCGCGGACCTCGTCGGGCTCCCCCGGTGTCGGATCCCGATCCATGTCGACTGGCGACCAGTCGGAAGGACGCGTCATCAGTATCTCCCCGTGCCCCGTACCCGTGCCCCGAAGGTGAACATAGCGCAACGAGCGGGGTGTCGGGACAAGCGATGATCTGTCGCCGGGCTTCGGGACATCCCGGCCTGCCCGACGTTACCGACATGTCAGCCGTTGGGCCGCGGGTTCCCCTGGTGGGTGAACGCCGCCCAGTGCGGCGGGTGGTGCAGGTCCGAGCGGGTCGCCTCGCTGGCCAGTGGGCCGGTCAGGGTAGCGGGTGGCGTCCGGTCCGGGTCGAGCATCCAGAGCTGGGCGGCGCGCAGCGCGTCGGCCGGGGCGAGGCCTTCGGTGTTCAGGAAGTGGTGGAAAACGCTGATCAGCACCGCCGTGGCACCGTCCCGCACCGCCCAGCGGGAGCCGACCACGTCGGCGGCACCGGCGGTGACCAGCGCGGTGGCCACCGTCAACGCCTCGTCATGGTCACGGGTGCTGAGGTCGGTCTCGCAGACGCTGAGCACCACCAGCGGGCCGGCGTCCTCACCCGACCGCGCCCCGGCCGCGTGGGTCAGCAGCCGGGCGACGGTCAACTCCCCGTCCTCCAGCGACAACGAGGACCGGTCCGGGCTCGGTCCTGCCATGCCGTGGCAGGACAGGTGGACCAGCGACGCGGGACGGTCGCCGCCAGGAAGCACCGCCAGCACCTCGTCGCGGGTGCCGGGGGCGTCGGGCTCGCCCCGCTCGCAGTCGCCGTAGCGGCGGGCGTTCGGGTAGTACGCCGCGTGCAGCAGGTCGGTCTCGATCGGCGCCCAGAGCAGGTCGAAGGAGGCCAGCAGCGCGGGGCGTTCGGCGGGCCGCCGCCGGCGGCGGGCGACGGCGCGGAGCAACTGGGCACCGGAGGCCGCGTAACTGAACACGGCTCGCTGGCAGGCGTAAGGGCCGGCGCCCGGCGCCCGGGCCGCGTGCCAGGGGACGAGGCCGAGCGGGCCACCGGGCACCAGCACGACGCGCGGTTCCGGGGCGGCCGTGCCGCGCCGGGCGAGCGCGTCGAGCAGCGGGCCGATGGCGGCCGGCCACGCCCAGTCGCACAGCTCGGTGAGGGCCCCTCGCCAGACATCCTCGGCCGCCGGCTCGTCATCCGTGTTGAGCGCGCGGGAGCGGTCGGCGGCGGCGGTCAGGTAGCGCCGCAGCGGCGGGGCCTCCGTGGTGAGCCCGGGCAGGGTCAGCAGCTGGAACCCGGTCAGCCCGGGCGTCAGCAGCACCGCGTAGCCCGGGCTCCTCCCGTCGCCCGGCACCAGGTAGGCGAGGGCGTCGGCGCCGCACTCGGCGAGCTCGGTCCCCAGCAGCGCCGGGCTGGGCGTTTCGAAGAGGAACCGGGTGCCGCGCCCGCCCCGGCTGGTGAACCGGTCGGAGACGCCGAGCGCGCGGAACGCCTGCTGCCGCAGCTCCGCCGCAGCGCTCTCTTCGTCCGTCGTCTCCTTGACGTCCCAGGAAGTGGCGTCCCAGCGTGCGGCGAGCTGCGGGAAGCCACGCTGCCGAAGGCGGTCGGAGATCGTGGCGGAGACGGCGGCGGCCCGCAGCACCAGGGCCCGGCCGAACTCCAGCGCCTCCACCACGTCCCCCGCCCGCCCCCGTTCGCCGGCCCAGCCCGCCACCCGCAGCGCCAGGGTGGCACCGGCGCGGGCCGCCGCCAGGGCGGCTTCGGCGCCGTGCTGGTGCAGGACGTGCGCGGTCAGCTCGTTCATCGCCCAGCGACCGGCTTCCACCGCCCGGTCGAGGTGGTCGGCGGCGGTCGCGGGGACGAGCCGCGCGCGGAGGACGTGCGCGTGGGCGAGCCGCGAGAGGGCGGTGTACTCGACCCCGGAGCCCCAGCCCCACACCGCCAGGTCGTGCAGCATCTCCAGCTCCACCAGGGCCGTCGCCAGCAGCTCCGGGTTGTGCTCCCGCAGCGCGCCGCGGAGGCACTCCAGGGCGAGGTCGCAGCGCAGCGCGCCCTCCAGCAGGCGGTGGAACTCCGGGTCGCCGAGGATCGGCCCCCGGTCCAGGCACCGGCGAACCCGCGCGACGGCCTGGTCGAGGAGGCCCCGGTCCTCGACGCGGGCCCGGCCGAGCAGCCGGATCGCCCGGGCCATGGGGCGGTACCCGGCGAGCCGCGGGTCGCCGCCCGCGGCGGCCGGGTCGCGCACCGCGTCCCGCAGCTGGCGGGCGGCCCGCGCCAGCCGGTCCGGGTCCGCCGGCCAGAGCCCGTAGCGGCCGGCCGGGGCGGCGCGGCCGGCCGCACCGGGTGCGGCCGGCTGGCCGGCTGGGCCGCCGCCGGCCAGCTCGGCGACCAGCCAGGAGACCCCGGACGGCGCACCGGCCGGCCAGCCCAACGCGGCCACAGCCGCCGCCGGTTGGACGCCGCCGAAGTAGCTCACGTCGCCGTCGAGCAGGGCCGCGAGGTCCGCCGCGGCGGCCCGGGCGGCCGGCCACTGCCAGCCGCGGCGCGGGACGCCGCCGTCCCGCGGCTCCGCGCTCGGGTTGGGGTTCGCCGCCTCCAGCACCCCGAGCAGGTCGGCGCGGTGCTGGACGAAGTGCGGCCGCATCGGCCCGTCGGGCAGGGCGGCCAGTAGGTCCAGCCAGGCGTGGACGGCAGTGACCATCCGGCGCTCGTCCGGCGCCTCGGCCAGCGCGGCGAACAGCCGCCGTGCCTGGGCCTCCTGGCGCGGCGGCAGCCCCATGAGGGCGACGCCACCGTCCGCGCAGCTGAGGGCCACCGCGATGTTGAATACCTGCGCGGTGTCGACCAGTCGCCAGGTGACGGTCGGCGGGAACATGGTGCGCGCCAGGCGGTCCTGCACCCGGACGGCCTCCCAGACCCCGGGGTCGGCGGCGCGCTGCCGGGCCGCCGACCCCACGATCTCCAGCAGGTCGCGGCGCTCGGCGCGGGCCAGCCACTTCGGGGCCAGCAGCCGGACCAGAGCCAGCCGGGCGGCGGTCGCCAGCGGGTCGGTCAGCGGCAGCCGCCGGTCGGCCCACCGCAGGTGGCCCAGCGCGGCCTCCCGGTCCACCGCCGGCGGGGTCGGCGGGCCGGCCGGGTTCGGCCGGAACTCCCGGACCCGCAGGCCGGTGCCCGACGTCACCGCGTGGCGGAGGGCACGCAGAACGCCGAGCGCCGGCACCAGTTCGCGACGCTCGGCGGCGTCCACGGGCAACAGGTCCTCGACCGCGACGAGTTCGGACACCGCCTCGTCCAACTCCGCGCCGCGCACCAGGCCGAGGGCCGGGACGGGCACCGGGGCGTACTCCGCCCGACGCAACACCTCCTCGGCCCGCCGCACCGCCGTGGCCGCCCGGGCCGACACCGCCGCCTCGTCGGACCGACCTCCCGAAGGGCCCTGTGTGACCTGCCCTTGCTCGACCATGCTCCCCCTCGTCGTGGCGGACCTTCGCCGGCCCGTCGCCCGGCACACCCGCCGAGAAGGCTGCCCAACGCCGCCCCCAACAGCCTTCACCGCCCCGAAAATCCACCGGGCCAGGCCCGGATGTCCCCCGACCGTGGCCCAGGTTGGCCCGGCGCCGCCTCACTCTGCCTCGCTACCCTGAAACTCCCCCGTGCGCAGCGGCCGTTGCCCCCACCGGGCGGCGGCGCGAAGGGAGACCGGTGCGCAACACACCCGACCCGCAAGTCGAGCTCGTCAGGCGCCTTTTGAACGGGAGGGCCACGCAGCAGGACGTCGTCCAGATCGGGGCGAACCACGACCGGTGGATCAACGAGGACTGGGCGGGCGACGCGAACCTCGCCCTGACCTCGTGCCTCAGCGAACTGGCCGAGACCACGGGCGAGGAGTGGAAGCTGCTGAGCGACGCCGACCAGGCGGTGCACATATGGCTCTTCACGCTCTTCTGCCCGGACCGGTCCCAACTCGTGGCCGTGAGCCGGGAGTACTACGAAGCGGTGCACCGCCAGGGCGGGTTCCACCGGGTCGCGCTCTGGCTGCGGCGGCTTCGAGGTGAGCATGGCTGAGACACCACCGGCGGGTTGGGCGATGCTGGAGGTGAGGGCCTGGACGACCCGGGGCGACGGCAACAGTGCCGAGTGCCTCCAGTGGCGTGGCCGCCCCGCCGTCTACCCTGACCTGGCAGCGGCCGTCGCCCGGGCCCACTCCGGTCTGCCGCCCGCCCGCCGGCCAGCTGCTCGCCCGTCGTCCGAGCTCCGGATGCCGCACCCGGTGACGCCGAACGCCGTCGTCGTCGTGAAGCCGCCCGCGCTGTGGATGGTCTTTCCGCTCCCCGCCGGGGCGGACCGCCGCGCGTACTCCGAGCAGGTCTTCCGGTCCACCCCAGCCGAGTGGCTGGTCACGCTGCTCCTGCCGGCGGCGGCCGAGGCGGCCACGCCGCTGCTGGGCGAGTTGACGTCCCGCCATACGACGGACGGCACCGGCCGCGTCCTCGCCGTGGACTCCGTCACGGGACGGCACGTGGGGGACGCGGTGCCGAGCGACACCGCGCCGGGTCGCTGGCGCGCGGTGGTCATCGACCCGGTGCAGGGCTTCCACCTGGTGTGCGTGCTCGACACCAAGGAATGGCTGGTCGACGAAGTCCGGGCCGGCACGGACGCCTTCCCCACCCCCGACGAGGCCCTCCGGGCCATCTCCCGCCACCGCCTGTTCTGACGCGGACTCCAGGCGAGAGTGGTAGACACGGGAGATGGCGACGTATCTGGCGTTCTTCGACGGCTCGACCACGCCGTGGCGGCTCGATGCGGCTGAGGTGACCACCGCGCTGGCCGGGTCGTGGGGGGCGGTGGACGCCGCCCCGATCCGGTTCGCCGAACGGCCGGCCGTTCGTTGGGTCGTCCCCACGGACGACGGGCCGGGCGAGGTGGTCCTGCCCGAAAACGGCACCGGCCTGTACTTCGACGCGTCGCTGCCCGACTCGGCGCGACTGGCCGCTCTGCTCCGCCGGTTGGTGCCGGACGCCGTGGAGCTGGTCTTCTGCGACCAGGGCTACTACTTCGACGTCCGGGTCCAACCGGGCACCACGGCGGCGGAGTTGCTCGCGGAGGTGGACGCCCAGCCCTGAGCGGTCACGCACGTTCCGGCCGGGGCTCAACCCAGGAGGCACGATCACCATCACAGAATGATCACTTCCGAGAACAGTCGGTGGACACCCCGCCATGATGCTGTGCGTGACGACACCACAGCAGCCCTCATGGGCCCAGCAGCCAATCTCGCCGAACCCAGGACCACCCCCAGGGCCACCGCCCGGCCGGTGGAAGCGTCTCTCCCGTTGGCAGAAGGTCGGCGTCATCGTCGGCGCTCTCTTCGCCGTCGGCGTCGTCGGCAACATCGTCGCGCCCCCCGAAGAGGAAGAAGAACCGGTACAGGCCAGCGACACAGCCGACGAGGCGAGCGAATCCTCGGAGGTGCCCGCCGAGGAAGACGCCGAGCCAGTCGCGGAGGAACCGGCTCCCGAGGAGGAGCCCGCACCGGAACCCGAGCCCGAGGAAGAGGCGGTACCCGAGCCCGAGGGGATTCCCGGCAGCGGTGTGTTCCTCATCGGGACCGACATCGACGCCGGCACCTATCGGACGGCAGGACCGGACAGTTTCGGCTGCTACTGGGCCCGGCTCTCCGGTACCAGCGGCGAGTTCGGAGACATCATCGCCAACGACAACCTTGACGGCCCCGGCGTGATCACCATCGACCCGTCCGACGTGGCGTTCGAAACCACCGGTTGCTCCGACTGGACGCTCGTCGAATAGCAGCCCGCGCCCCCCACGGACGCGCGCCGTGGAGACGCCTCGGGCGCGTGGCAGAGCCGAGCGCCCTCACCAGAGGACGAGGCCGGCGCCGGTGTGGAGGGCTCGGGTGGCCGCCAGCTCGATGGTGGTCAGGCGCTCGGCGACCAGCGGGGCGGACCGCCCGTCCGGGGTGGGGGTGATGCTGTCCAGGGCGGTGCGCAGCAGCGCGCACTCGCGGAGGAAGTCCGGCACCTGGTCCGGCGGGACGATCAGGTCGCCGTGGGCCAGCTGGGGGAAGAACCGCGCGCCCAGGGCGTGGACCGTGGGCGAGCCCCAGACCGTGGTGCGCCAACTCTCGGGGCCGGCCAGGTCGGAGCAGCCGGCCGGGGTGGCCTGGAGGTGCCAGGTGCCGTCCGGGTCGATGGTGAGCACGTCCACGGTGAGGCTCATGGGCCCAGCCGACCAGCCGGGCCGGTGTGCTGTCCAGTCCGGACCGGACCGGCCCGGGGACGGCGCCGCGCCGGGGCCCGGGTGGGCGCCGGCGCGGCGGGGATGGGGGCGCGGTCAGGGGCGGGTGAGGCGGTAGCCGCCGAGGGCGGCCAGCGCGGCGAGGACGCCGCCGGCCGTGGTCCACAGCCAGCGGTCGTTCCACCAGCCGCCCATCCAGCCGCCGTCCGGCTCGGGAACGGCGGCGAGGTAGGGACTCGTCTCCTCGGCGTCTGCCGAGTCGTCTGCCCCGTCGCTGGTGGCGTCGGCCGGCGCGTCGGTGCTGACGGTGCCGGCGGCGCCGACCGGCAGCAGGGGCTCGGCGAGGCTGCCGCCGACCGCCACGGAGCCGCTGGACCCCTCGGCGGTGACCCGCACCTCGACGTCGACCGGCAGCCCGAGGTCGCGTTCCGGCAGCTCGGCGACCGAGAGGCGCAGGTAGTAGGCGCCGGGCAGCGGGGTGTCGGACCACGGGTCGGCCCAGGAGCGGACCGGGCGCGGGGCGCAGTCCAGGGCGAGGGTGGTCGCCGTCTCGTCGGCGGTCGCGGTCTGCTGGCCCGAGGTGCAGGACTGGTAGCGCCGCAGCCCGTCGTAGACGTCCAGGCGCCAGGTGACCGGGCCGCTGCGGATCCCGGGGTCCGGCAGGGTCACGGTGGCCTCGGCGGTCACCTGCTGGCCCGCGGCGGCCGGGAAGACCCAGTAGAGGTAGTCGCCGGTTGAGGCGGCCGCGGTGGCGGTCTGGTTCTGGTCGATGACGGTGGCGGTGCGGAAGGCGGTGCCGGCCTCGGTGGCCTCGGCGGCGGCCGGGTCCTCGGCGTCCGCCGCGTGCGCCTGGCCGGCGCCGGTCAGGCCGAGCGCCGCGGTCAGCAGGGCCAGCGCGAACCAGCGGGGCCCGCGTCGGGTCAGTCGTCTCATGCCGTCCTCCGCAACACCGCGATCAGTCGTACCAGCGCGCCGCCGACGAGGCCGGCGAGCAGGCCGGCGCCGGTCAGCAGCAGGATCGGCACCCAGCCCCTGGCCAGCCCGAACGAGGCCGCGTCGGGCGAGGTGTCGGGTCCGGAGACCACGTCGACGGTCAGCTCGACGGGCAGCCCGGGGGTGCGGACCACGGAGTCGGGGGCGGAGAAGGAGTTGCTGAGCACCAGGCAAACGGTGCGGGGCGTGTCGGCGTCCTCGTCGGTCTCGGGCACCGGGTGGCGGAGGCCGGTGGAGAGCACGTCGGTGCGGCCGGTGCCGGCTCCGGTGCCGCGGGTCAGTTCGCGGCCGTCCTCGTCGACGGCGCGGAGCAGCACGCCGTAGTCGGGGTTGACGGCGCGGTCGGCGGCGACGCTGGCCGAGACGCGGAGTTCCTGGCCGGGCAGCACGGGCACCCGGTACCAGCGGTGCTCGTTGAACTCCTCGCGGTCCTCGTAGACGCCGACGGCGAGCCAGGGCGCCCGCTGGCACTCGTCGGCGCCGGTCACGGTGGCGGGGGTCTCCACCGGCTGCTCGGCGCGGCGCACCAACTGGTTGATGCGGTCGGCGAGTTGGTCGGCGTCCTGGACGGCGGTGTAGGTGCCGCCGGTGGCCTCGGCGATGCAGCTGAGCTGTTCGCGGACGGCGTCGTCGAGGGTCAGGCCGAGGGTGTCGACCACCAGGTCGGTGCCGCTGGCGGCGAGTTCGTGGGCCACCAGGCAGGGGTCGGGCTCGCCGCAGGAGTCCTCGCCGTCGGTGATCAGCACGATCCGGCGGGTGCCCTCGCCGTCGCCGAGGTCCTCGTTGGCGCCGCGCAGCGCGTAGCCGATCGGGGTCCAGCCGGTGGGGCGCAGGGTGGCGACCGCGGTCTTGGCCTCGGTGCGGTCGATGGGGCCGACGGGGTAGAGCTGTTCGCTGTCCCGGCAGCCGACTTCGAGGTCGTCGCCGGGGTAGGTGGCGCCGAGGGTGCGGATGCCGAGGTGCACTTCGTCGGGGACGGCGTCGATCACCTCGTTGAAGGCGCGCTGCGCGGCGGCTATGCGGGATTCGCCGCCGCCCATGTCGCGTTCCCGCATGGAACCGCTGACGTCCAGGACCAGGTCGACCCGGGGCGGTGGGCCGTCCTGTTCTGGCTGGTCAGCCTGGGCGGTCGGGGCGAGGCCGCCGCCCATGGCAAGTGTGACGAGCAGCCCGCCGAGGGCCACCGTCAACCATCGTCTCAAGATCATCCGTTGATGCTATTGATCTGGCGGCGAAATGACGAAACGGGCCGTCAACTAAGCGTTCGGCACCGCCGGTTGGCCGCACCGGCGCGCTAGCCCCGCCTCGGCCCGCCCGCTGCCGGCCCGCCCGCCTCGGCTCGTTGTCAGGCGCCGGCGGTCTCCGCCAGGTGGGCTCGCCAGCCGCCGGCCGCGGTGATCTCCCGGACCCGGCCGCCGGGGACGACGGGCTGCCGGCAGACCATGCTGAGCGAGCCGCGGCCGTCCTCCAGCAGAATCGCCGACAGCTCCAACTCGGCCGGCTCCCTCGGCAGGAGCCGCTCCCGCAGGTCGCGGTAGGAGACCTGGTAGATCTCGCCGGGGACCGACCAGCCGGCCTCCTCGTCGGGCAGCAGCCCGGGGAAGCGGTCGTCGAAGGAGAGGAAGCGGTAGCGCGGGGCGGTGCGGACGGGGCCGAGGAAGCGGGCCCCGGCGAGGGCGTCGTTCAGCTCACCCCCGCCCATCGCCTGGCCGTTGACGAACATGGTGACGGTGTCGTCGTGCACGTGGGGACTCCTGTCGTCCGTGAGTCGAACCGTGCGGCGGGCCGCGGGGCGGACCGCCGGCGCGGCGGGTAAGTCGGGCCGTGCGTCGGCCCGTTGGGCGGCGGGCGGCCCGGCCTGGGGCGGCCGGGCCGCGGGCCTGGGCCCGGTCATTCGGTGAGCGTGGTGTTGCCGTGGCCGCGCAGCGCGTGCACCCGGACCGCGGTGAGCGCCCGCTCCTGGTCGCCGCTGGCCAGGTCGTCCAGCAACGCCCGGTGCTGGGAGACCGGTTCGTGCCCGGACTGCTGCACGTAGTCGTCCGTCGGGTAGAGGAACGCCTGCCGTTCCAGGAACGACGAGGTGGTCGGCGAGAACGCGACCCGGTTGATGGCCATGTGCAGGTCCAGGTGGGCCAGGGAGAACTGCGGGCTTCCGACACCGTGTTCGCCCATCGCGGCGGCCAGCGGGTCGAGCAGCGCGTAGAGCGGCGCCCAGTCCACCCGGTCCGCCTTGGCGCTCAGGCTCCGGGCGGCGACCTCGTCGAACGCGACGCGCAGCAGGTGGAGTTCGGCGCGCGCCTCGGCGTCGACGCTGACCACCACGAGCTGGCCGCGGCGGACCCGCTGCACCAGCCCGTCGCTGGTCAGCCGTTGCAGGGCCTCCCGGATCGGGGTGCGGCTGACCCCCACCTCCTCGGCGATCTGCTCCTCGACCAGCCGGATGCCGCCCGCGTACTCGCCGGTGGTGATGCGCTGGCGCAGCAGCCGGTAGACGCGTTCCCGGGTGGTGCTCATGAGGCCAGCGCCGCGAGCAGGGCGGCCCGGCACCGGTTGGTGACCCGCTGCATGTAGGTGCCGGACATCACGCTCATCCCGGCTTCCAGGGCGGCGTGTTGGAGCGCCGAGACCCGGTTGTTGAGATCGAAGAGGCGGCGTCCGGGGGCCAGCAGCAGCGGCAGCGGGAACGCGAACGGCCGCTCCTCGGAGGCGTCCGTCTCGCCCCAGGTGGTGGTGTTGACGATCAGCGACGGGGCGTCGCCGGCGGCGAGGACCGCCGGCAGGGCGTCGGGGGCGGCCGGCCGCGCCTCGAAGTCGGCGGCCCAGGCGGCCAGCGCCGCCGCGTTCCGCGCGCTGCCCACCAGCGGCGCGGCCGGCCAGGCGCGGCGGGCGGCGAGCGCCACCGAGCCGGCCGAGCCGCCGGAGCCGAGCACCAGCGTGCCGGCCGGCACCTCGCCGCCGAGCAGCGTCTCCATCGCGGCCTGCGCCGCCCAGGAGTTGGTGTTGACGCCGAGCAGCCGGCCGGCGCGGTCGCGGACCACGGTGTCCACCACGCCGGTGCCGGCCGCCGACGGCGTCAGCTCGTCCACCAGGGTGGCGACCTGCTTCTTCCACGGGCTCAGCACGAGGGCGAGCCGCCAGTCGGGGCTGGCCAGCAGCGCGGCCGGGTCGTCGAACGGCAACGCCCGGTCGACCTCGACCCGTTCGGCGGCCAGCGCGTCCCGCAGCAGCCGGCCGGCCAGCGCGTGCGGGGCGGTGGTGCCGATCGCGGCCAGCACCGCCGGCGGGCGGGCGGCCGGCGGCTGGTCGGGGGTCAGGCCCACCTCCGCCAGGCACCGTGCCACCGCCTCGTGCGGGGTCGCCACCCGGGTCCGGGATTCCGTCGTCATCTGGTTCCTCATCTCACACCTGCCGGGCGGGGCGCACCTGGCGGCCGCGCGGCGCCCCGGTGATCCCGCTCTTGTCGAACACCGATTCTCCGCGCAGATAGGTGGCGACCACCGCACCCCGCAGCGGGTGCCCCGCGTACGGGGTGACGTTGTGCCGGGAGTGCATGCGCGCCGGGTCGACCACACCGGTGGCGTCGGCGTCGACCAGCACGAAGTCGGCGTCGGCGCCGGGCGTCAGCCGGCCCTTGCCGGGCATGGACCAGCGCTGGGCGGGGGTGTAGGAGCAGAGCCGGACGATGTCCTCCACGGTGAGCCGGCCCTCGGCGGCGGCGGTGAGCAGCAGCGGCAGCATGGTCTCCACCCCGATGAAGCCGCCGTAGGCGCGCCAGACGTCCTGCTCCGCCTGCTCGGCCGGGGTGTGCGGGGCGTGGTCGGTGGCGATCACGTCGACGTCGCCGCGGCCGATGCCGGCCCACAGTTCGGCGACGTCCTCGGCCGGCCGGATCGGCGGGTTGAGCTTCACCAGGTTGCCGTGGGTGTCGTAGGCGCTGTCGTCGAAGAACAGGTGGGCGACGAGGGTCTCGACGCTGACCCGGTGCCCTGCGGCGCGCAGGTCGCGCACCCGGCGCAGCCCGGCCCCTGTGGACAGGTGGTGGATGTGCAGCTTGGTGCGGGCCTCGGTGGCCAGGGTGATGATCCGGGTGACGGCCTCCACCTCGACGAAGGTGGGCCGGCTGGCCAGGTGGGCGCGCGGGTCGGTGCGGCCCGAGGCGCGCAGCCGGTCGATGAACATGCGCAGCAGGTGGTCGTTCTCGGCGTGCACGCCGACCACCAGGTCGGCCGCCGCGGCGGCCTCCAGGCCGCGGTAGATCGCCGCGTCGTCGGGGCAGCGGTTGTCGCCGGTGGTCTGCCCCATGAAGAGCTTGAAACCCATGGCGCCCAGCTCGGCCATCGCGCCGATCTCGGCGGCGTTGTCCTGGCCGAGCATGCCGTAGAGGCCGAAGTCGACGTGGGCCTTGGGCGCGACGAGGTCGAGCTTCTGTTGGAAGCCCTCGGCGGTCGCCACCGGCGGGAAGGTGTTGGGCATGTCGACGACGGTGGTGACGCCGCCGGCCGCGGCGGCCCGGGTGCCGCTGCCGAAGTCCTCCTTCTCCGTCATGCCGGGCTCCCGGAAGTGGACGTGGACGTCGACGAGGCCGGGCAGCACGAGCAGCCCGGTGGCGTCGACGACGGTGGTGGCGGGGGTGTCGGCGGCCAGCCGGTCGCCGACGGCCACCACCCGGCCGTCCCGGACGGCGATGTCGTGCTGGTGGCGGGCGTCGTGGGCGACCACGGTGCCGCCGGTGAGGAGCAGGTCGTACGGTGCCTGGTGTGCCATGGGTGGGTCCCTTCGGCTCTCTCGGTCTCGGTGCGGGTGACGGGTGGACGGGGACAGGTGGGGGCGGGCAGGGTGGGGGGCGTGGGCGCGGCCGGTCAGGCGTCCAGGGCCAGGCCGGGGTCCTCGGCGAAGACCTCGCGGATCGGGTCGAGGTCGAAGAGTTCCTCGGCGGTGATGGCCAGGCCGCCGGCGTTGGCGGCCTCGATGTTGGCGGCGACGGTCTCCTCGGAGAGCGCCAGGATGTGCTGGCCGGGGTCGCCGTCGAGGATCAGCTCGTTGCCCACCCGGCAGGCGGTCAGCGTGGTCTCCGGGTCGAGGCCGAGGGTTCTGCCGTAGTCCTCAACGGTGACCCGGGTGGCCAGCTCGGGGTCGGCCAGCACGTCCAGCCAGCCGCGGATCTCGGCCCGCAGGAAGCCCTTGACCTTGTCGCGGTGCTGGTCGAGGTTCTCCTGGGTGGTGATGTAGGTCTGGCCGACGAGGGGGAACCCGGCGTCCGCCAGCAGCAGTTCGTCGATCTCGAAGCCCCGGGCGCGCAGCTCGATCGGCTGGTTGTTGGTGTAGCCGAAGTAGGCGTCGATCTCCCCCTCGGTCATGCCGATCGGGTCGCCCTGGACGGGGACCGTGGTGATCCGGGACTGGTCCAGGCCGAGCGCGGTGAGGAAGAGCCGCCACAGCGGCGCGCTGGAGGATGAGCAGCCGACGGTCTTGCCGTAGAGGTCGGTCGGCTCGCGGACGGGGCGTTCGCTGAGCGACATCACGCAGCTGGCGTTGCGCTGGTAGACGGCGCCGATGATCTTCAGCGGGGCGCCCTCGTTGATCGCGGCGCCCACGCCGGCGATCTGCGACACCCCGGCGAAGGTGCGGTCCAGCACGTCCGACTCGATGGGTGGCGCGGTGGGCCCGCCGGCGACCAGGTCGGCGCCGCTGAAGCCCTCCTCGGTGTAGTAGCCGTGGTGGTCGGCGAGGAAGCTGCCGGCGAACTGGGTGTTCTTCACCCAGGCCAGCCGTTGGGAGGCGAGTCCGAAGCCGGCCGAGCCGCCGGCTTCGGCGTCCGGGGCGGCGTCGGGTTCGCCGGGGGCGCAGCCGGCCAACGGGCCGGCGGCGAGGGCGAGTCCGCCCAGGGCCAGGCCGCCGGTCAGGAACCGGCGCCGGCCGGGGAACGGGGGACGGTTGGCGGTCATGGGGCAGCTCCGTTCGGGGTGGTCGTCGGCGGACACGGGCGGCGGGTGCGGCGGGCGGTACGGGGGGTCGG